>CANLGS010000291.1 GCA_947490035.1 Gemmataceae bacterium | reverse complement strand
TATTGGTTCGAGTTCGATCCCGTTTTTGGTTCACACGGCTCGTGAATTCCGCTGCTTTTCCAGCGAAAAGTTCCGTTCCCCCGGCGAACTGATTCCAGAACGGGGATGAACCAAAAACACTGTCAACTCGAACTTCCGATCAGCCTACGGGACCGGTGCTATCTCGATCGACGCCGATTCGGCGACCGAGGCCCGGAACATCCTCGCTACGTACCTAGAAAACAACGGTTGGGCGGTCAAACCGATTGAAGGCGGGGTAGGCTCCTCCAAACTGTTAATCTTGGGTAAGGTCGAATCGGACAAGACCGTGACCGCGCTGAAGTCTCTGACTTACGTGATCGAAGATGTGACCTCTGGCCAACGATACGCGCAACTACCACAGCTCACTGCTGTCGGCCAGGCTACGGTTTCTCCTGTCGCGCCATAAAGTCGCCCGCGGATGTGTCGGAGCGGGCGACAGGTCAGGCGCATGCCACCGGTCGCTTCTTGCCTCAAACTTAATCGCCTCGGAGTCTGTCCCATGCGCGTTGCGGCGTGCCTTCTTGTGCTCTCTGCCTGCGGGGCCGGCGCGGCCGACCCCCCAGCCATGAAGAGTTATGTCGAGTTTGATTTCGCGCCGGTTCCGCGAGACGGTGTCGGTGCGTACAAACTACAGTTTACACTGCTCACTGCGGACAAGGACATCAAGCTCTCGGAGCCGGCTGAATTCCCGCGAAAGGATGACCCCGAGGGTGTGGCCGCGGTGATGGCGGTATTTCTCAATGAGAACCGATGGAAGGCCGAGGTGGTGGATAAAACGAAGCTGCGCGTGTACGGGCGCATCTTCAACGACAAGCTCATTCCGGTGACGAAGGGAATGGTGGAATCGCCGGACCTGAAGAAAGAAGAGTTGCCGACCGTCACACTTGTCGGCAAGAAGGGGTGATGCCGTTCCGCCGTTGTGGAGCTTCCAATGAGCCTTGCGTTCGCGATGGTTTGCTTCGTGGCCGGCGCCGCTTCAACGAACGACCTGCTCCTGGTTCGCGCCGATGAGAAGCCCTACGTCGAGTTCGACTTCTCCCCGCTGCCGCGGGGCGGCATGGTGCAGTACAAGTTCCACTTCGGAATCCGGACCACCGATAAGGAGATCGGCCACTCCGGACCGATCTCCGTCGCCGGTGTCGGCGACCCGGAGTTGACGTGCCAAGCGTTCGCCTCGTTCCTGGAGAATAGCGAGTGGAAGGCCAAGGTGGTGGACAAGACGAAGGTGCGGGTGTACGGATATCGGCTCGGCGACACTCTGGTGCCGGTGACGACCGGCTCGGTCGAGTCGAAAGACCTGAAGCCCGAGGAACTGCCGAAGGTCACCAACCCCAAGAACAAAGGCTGACGACCGCCGAAACGACGCGGGCCGCGGGTTCATCCCCGCGGACCGCTCGCGTTGTCGCTCACACCGCGGCCATGACCAGCGCGCCGTTCTGGCCGCCGAAGCCGAAGCTCGTCGAGAGGCCGTACTTCACCTTCGCCTCGCGCGCCGTGTTCGGGATGTAGTCCAGGTCGCACGCCGGGTCCGGGTTCGTCAGGTTGATCGTCGGCGGGTACACTTGCGTTTTGAGGCTCATGGCAAGGGCCGCTGCTTCAATGGCGCCGCTCGCGCCGATGCTGTGGCCGATCATGCTCTTGATCGAAGACAGTTGTACTTGCTTCGCGTGATCGCCGAACACGCGCTTCACCGCGGCCGTTTCCATCGCGTCGTTCAGTTTCGTGCTGGTGCCGTGCGCGTTGATGTAGCCCACGTCGCGGAAGTCTACTTCGGCTTCGGTGAGCGCCGACTGAATCGCACGCGCGCCGCCGCGGCCCTCCGGGTCCGGCTTCGTCACCGAGTACGCGTCGAACGTGCTGCCCCAGCCCTTCACCTCGGCGTAGATCGTGGCGTTGCGCGCCTTCGCCCGCTCGTAGTCTTCGAGTACCAGAACCGCGGCGCCCTCGCTGATGACGAACCCGTCGCGGAGCCGGTCGAACGGCCGCGACCGCTCTTCCGGGGCGCGGCCGGCGCACTTGCTCAGCGTGCCCAGCGCGGTGTACGCCAGCAGCATTAAGGGGTCGATGCGGCTGTCCGCGCCGCCGCAGAGCATCACGTCCGCGTCGCCGCGGGCCACGAGCCGATAGCCTTCGCCGACGGCTTGAGTGCCCGCGACGCACGCGGTCACTACCGTGTTGTTCGGCCCCTGGCAGTTGAACGCCATCGAGATGTGCGCCGCCACCATGTTCGGCAGGTACTTGAGTAGCCACAGCGGGAACAGCGGCGAATCCGCGCGCGACGGGTCGAGGAGCTTCGTCGGGTCGAAGTCGCCGTCCTCCTGGCACGCCCGCGCGAGCAGCGGGGCGAGTTCGCCCAGGTCCATCGGCACCAGGCCGGTACCCATGACGACGCCGAACCGCTCGGGGTCCATGTTCGCGGTGTCCAGGCCGCTGTCGGCGACGGCCAGCCCCGCGGCGCCGATGCCGAACTTCGCGGCCCGGCCCATCACCTTCACCGACTTGCGGAACTTGTCGGGGATGAACGGCGCCGGGTCGAAATCGACGACCTCCCCGGCCACCCGGATCGGGTGGTTCGACGCGTCGAACGAGCGGATCGGCCCGATGCCGCTGTGCCCGTCCACGCACGCCTGCCAGAAGGCGTCTTTACCGACCCCGTTGGGCGCCACGACGCCCAGCCCGGAAATCACCACCCTACGCATGACGCCACCCCGTCCGGCCGCCCCCGACTTCGTCCGTGAAGAGGAGCGACACGTCACGCTGTTCTGGTCCGGCGACCTCGCACCGCCGAACCCGCTGTTCCCCCGATCCACCCAGCTTCACCATCTTCCATAAAGTTAATCTGGGCGTCCGCTTCCTTCAATCCCCTCATTAGGGCGGAATCCCGTTATCTCACTCAAGCCGCGCAGATTAACTCGCTAAACTCGGTACAACCGGCCCGGTTTCACGCGGCGGGCGAATTCCGATGGTGTTCGGGGGTGTCTGAGTGTCACGAAAGTGCGAAGGCGGTGCCGGGCACCCGGTTCGTCCGCCCGCGGGCGGGAACGTTCTTTGGCCCCGCGCGTGCCGCGGCGTTATAATCTGGACAAGTGGGCGCGGATGAACAACCGTCCGCGCGCGCCCCGAAGGAATGACACACCGATGCTCTCTTCTCTGCGCCGTCGGGCGGGCTTCCCCGTCCTTGCCGTCGTTTGGGTGTCGCTGTCCGGGTCCGCGGTCGTCGCGCAGGAGGGCGGCGGCGCGATGTTCGTGACCGTGCAGAACCCGATCACCAGCGAGACGGTCACGCGCATCAAGAACCAGGTCAACAGTCGGGTCAACGACGCCAAGCGGCCGGTCTCGACCGTGGTGTTCGACTTCAACCCCGACGGCAAACCGGCCGCGACCACCGACTTCGGCTCGTGCTACTCACTGGCCGAGTTCATCGCCGGCCACCGCGGGGTGAACACCATCGCGTTCGTCCACTCCCAGGTCAGCGGCCACACCGTCCTGCCGGTGCTGGCGTGCAAGGAACTGGTGATGCGCGACAAGACCGGCGTCCTCGGCCCGATCGTGGTTGAGGGCGTGGAGGCACTGGACGCAGAGGTGCGCCAGGCCGCGTACCGCAAGCGGTTCAACCGCGACGACCGGTGGCCCATCGTGCAGAAGATGTTCGACCCGAACGTGTCGCTCGTGAAGGGCGTGGCGAAGGCCGGCGGCACGCCGCGCTACGCGGACGCGAAGAACGAGGAGTCGATGAAACTGGTCGCGGGCGCGGTGCCGGTTAACGGCGTGCAGGACAACCAACTCGCCAGTTACACGTCCGGCGTCGCGCGACAGATCGAACTCGCGAACGGCACCGCCGACAACCGGCGCGAGGTCGCGGAGTTGTTCGGCCTGCCGCCGCTCGCGCCGGACATTCTCGCGGGCCGTACCCCCGACGTGTACCAGTGGACCCTCAAGGGCGACGTGGACGGCGCGATGAAGGAGTCCGTGAACCGCGTCGTCCGCGACGTGCGCAAGAAGAAGGGCAACGTCCTCATCCTGGTGCTGAACTGCGGCGGGACGGACCTCACTGTGGCCCGCGAGATGGCCGAAGACCTGGCGAAGGCCCAGGCCGGCGACGACGCGCTGATGATTCTCGCGTTCGTGCCGGAGACCGCGCCCGACGCGGCCGCGGTCGTCGCGCTGGGTTGTTCCGAGATCGTGATGACCAAGCCCAAGGGCGAGGGGGAGAAGGAAGCCGAATTCGGCAACTTCGAGCGGTACATCAAGTCGGCCAAGTCTGCTAACCTCGACGCCGAGCGGAAGGCGCTGCGCGACC
Organism: Gemmataceae bacterium; assembly: GCA_947490035.1. GTDB lineage: Bacteria > Planctomycetota > Planctomycetia > Gemmatales > Gemmataceae > Gemmata. Next base: position 1,685 of record CANLGS010000291.1, on the reverse strand, counting down.
TGGCCGAGCAGCGCGGCCACCCCGGCATCCTGATCGACGGGATGCTCACGCGCGAGCTGGAGATCGTCCGCGCAAAGGGCACCGGCAACGACCGCAACAAGACGCGGCTGATGAGCCGCGAGGACTTCGCCGCCGCCGTCAAGCGCGGCGAGCCGTGGGTCGAGGACAAGGTCATCAAGGCGAAGGGCGTGCCGCTCAAACTGAACGCGACGCTCGCGGCCGAACTGGGACTGGCCCGCGCCACGGTGCCGACCGCCAACGTCAAGGACGTGACCACCGCCTACGGATACGGCGACGCGAAAAGCCCCGACCCCGGCATGCTCGACCGGTTCGCCGAGTTCCTCCGCATCCCGGCCGTCACCATCATCCTCGTGATGATCGGGTTCATTGGGCTGATCCTCGAACTGAAGGTGCCCGGTCTCACCGTGCCGGGCATCGTCGCCGCGCTGTGCTTCATCCTGGTGTTCTGGTCGCAGTCGCGGTTCAGCGGCGAGATGTTCGTACTCGCGCTGCTCCTGTTCGTGCTGGGGCTGGTGCTGGTCGGGCTGGAAATCTTCGTGCTGCCGGGGTTCGGCGTGTGCGGCATCAGCGGCATCCTGTTCATGCTGGCGGGCCTGGGTTTGGTGACGCTGGAGCGGGTGCCGCAGAACACGAGCGAGTGGGTCGGGTTCGGGGTGCGCATCTCGACGTACCTGTTCGCGATGATGGGCGCGATGGTGATGGCGTTCCTGATCGCCAAGTTCCTGCCGCAGGTGCCCTACGCGAACCGGATGATGCTGACCCCGCCGAGCGACCAGCCGCACGGGGCGGAGTCGCAACTGCCCGGCGCGAGCGCGGCGGCGGAACTGATGGGCGCGATCGGCACGAGTACGACGCCGCTGCGCCCGGCCGGCGTGGTGCGGTTCGGAGAGCAGTTCGTGGACGTGGTGTCCGACGGCGGGTTCGTCCCGTCCGGTACGCGCGTCCAGGTGATCGCCGTCGAGGGGACGCGGATCGTTGTGAAAGAGGTGTGAGTGCGGGGTTGTCATTAGCCCTCGGAGAGGGCGTGGGCGCGTAGCCGGGGGTGGAGCGAGGCTCCGCGAGCGCAACCCCCGGCGGGGCAAAGCGTGAAACCCGGCAACCGCAACACGATGCTCACCGATTGTCCGCGTAGCCAGGGGTTGCGCTCTTCGAGCTTCACCCCTGACTACGCGCCCGCGCCCTCTCCGAGGGCTGAAAGGCATCTAACCCCCTTTCCCGGCGGAACTCCTAAGATCAGCGGTAACAGGAATTGCCCCGCACACCCACACTCGCACTGCGGCATGGACGAATACCAAATCATCGCCCTCGTCCTGATGGCCCTCGGTGCGGCGCTGCTCGTCGCGGAGATTCTAGCGCCGACCGGCGGCGTCCTGGTGGTCGGCTCGCTGGTTTTCTTCGCGCTCGCGGTGGGCGTCATCATGTACTATGGCACGACCGTCGAAGCCGTCGTCGCGGTCGGCGGGCTGGCCGTGGGGCTGCCCGCGAGCGGGTTCATCGCGGTCGCGGCGTGGCGCCGGATGGCGCTTGACGCTGCATTGGACGACGTTCTCACCGACACACAGGTAGCGACGGCCGAGACCGACGCGATGAAGGGGCGCAGCGGCAAGACGGTCTCCCCGATGCGGCCGTCCGGCACGGTCGAGTTCGACGGCAAGCGCGTGGAC
>CANLGS010000290.1 GCA_947490035.1 Gemmataceae bacterium | reverse complement strand
GAGCTTCTTCGTCTGGCGGCCGGTGCCGGCGAAGTCGATGCCGGCGGTGTTCGCCGCCGCGGTGCGGTAGTCGAGTTCCTTCAACTGGTCGCGCCGGTCGGCGGCCTCGCCGATGCGCGACCGCGACTTCTTCCGCTGTGCGGACTCCTTGCGCCCGAGCCACTCCGTTTCGCGGCGCACCTGGTTGGCGACCGCGTCGCGCATGCGGCTCTGGGCTTCGAGGAAGGCGTCGCGCTTGTCGGCGAAGTCGTCGAACGAGCCAGCCGCGCGGAACGACCCACCGGGATACACGCGACTCACCTCCAGAATCTCGTCCGACACGGCGCGGAGGAACGCGCGGTCGTGGGTGGCGGCGAGGTAGCCGAACGGCGCGGCCCGCAGCATCCCTTCGAGCCACACCACGCCGGGCAGGTCGAGGTGGTTGGTCGGTTCGTCCATGAGCATCAGGTCCGGTTCGCGCACGAGTTCCCGCGCGAGGGCGAGCCGCTTCTTCCAGCCGCCGGAGAGCGTGTCGGTGAGCACGTCGGGGTTGTCGAACCCGACCTGCGTGAGCGTGATAATGGTGCGCGTCTCGCACTCGTGTTCTTCGAGGTGTTCGTCCGCGAGCGCGGCCATCAGCACGCCGTGCGCGGTCAGTCCAGGTTCAAAGATATCGTCTTGCGGCAGGTAGCCGATGCGCACGCCGCGGCGCGCGGTGCGGATGCCGCCGTCGGCGGTCTCGATTCCGGCGAGAATCTTCAGGAGTGTGGACTTGCCCGACCCGTTGGGGCCGATCAGCCCGACGCGCTCGCCGGCGCGGAGTTCGGCGCACAGCCCGTCGAAGAGCGGTCGCGGGCCGTAACTCTTGCTCAAATCCTGCGCGGACAACAGCAACGACATGAGCGGTTCCGAATGTTAAGGGGCGTCCCTCCTTTCTTACGGTTCGCCACGCCAGCACGCAACGAGTGTTGACGCTGCGGTCGGTAACTCGATGAGCAGGCGAGAAGTGAATTTCAAAGGACGCCAAAGAGCGCCAACGTGTGTCATCCCGACAGGTCTTCAGCCCTCGGAGAGGGCGTGGGCGCGTAGCCAAGGGTGAAGTGAGGCTTTGCGAACGCAATCCCCGGTGGGCGTCGCGTGAAACCCGGCGGCGCGAGTGGTCACCGGTCGGTGGGGCGCGGCTTCGGCCTCTTCATCACGGGCGTTCCTCGTAGCGGAGGTGCCGCACGGACGTGCCGAAGTCGCGCAGTTCCATCAGCGCCGTGATGCCCACGTCCAGGTGCTTGCGCACGTACATCTCGGTCACGGCCGCGTCACTCTTGGATGTCTTCACGCCTTCCGGCGTCATCGGGTTGTCGGACACTAGCAGCAGCGCGCCCTTCGGGATGCGGTTCACGAACCCGACGACGTAGATGGTCGCGGTCTCCATGTCGATCGCGGTGGCGCGGATGTCGCGCAGGTACTGCTTGAACCGGTCGTCGTGCTCCCACACGCGGCGGTTAGTCGTGTACACCGTGCCGCTCCAGTAGTCGATGTCGTGCTTGCTACTCGCCGCCGCGACCGCCGCCTGAAGCCGGAACGACGGCAGCGCCGGCACCTCCGCCGGCAGGTAGTCGTGGCTCGTCCCCTCCCCGCGAATCGCCGCGATCGGCAGGATGAAGTCGCCGACCTTCGTGCTCTTCAGCCCGCCGCACTTGCCGAGGAACAGCACGCCTTTCGGCTCAATCGCTGACAGCAGGTCCATGACGGTCGCGGCCATCGCGCTGCCCATGCCGAAGTTCAGCATGGTGATGTTCTCGGCGGTCGCGCTGGTCATGGGCCGGTCGCGGCCCATGATCTCGACGCCGAAGCGCTCGGCGAACAGATCGACGTAATGCGCGAAGTTGGTGAGGAGGATGTACTTGCCGAACTGATCGACCGGGCGGCCGGTGTAGCGCGGCAGCCAGTCGAGCACGATCTCCGCTTTCGTCTTCATGCACCCGCTCCGTGGAGGTACGCTGATTGTGTCGTCGGCGGGCACGTGTGACAACCGGGGTTGGGCGCGGAGCGCCGTTTTCGCGCTTTCCCCCTTGTAGGACAGGCCGCTGGCCTGTCATTGCTGCGACAGGCCAGCGGCCTGTCCTACAGAAGACTACAATAACGCGATGAACCCTCTCCTCCCCGCGCTGCTGCTGCTCACCCCCACCGCGCCGCCGGAACCGGTGAAGGTCGACTTCAACCGCGACGTGCGGCCGATCCTCGCGGACCACTGCTTCCAGTGCCACGGCCCGGACGCGGGCAAGCGCAAGGCGCGACTCCGACTCGATGTCGATCCCGCGACCGACCCGCGCGCGCCCACCGTCATCGTGCCGGGCAAGCCGGACGAGAGCGAACTGGTTGAGCGCATCAGGGGCAAAGGGGTGTTCGTCCAGATGCCGCCGGCGAAGTTCGCGCGCCCGCTGTCCGCGAAGCAGATCGAGACGCTAACGGCGTGGGTCGCGCAAGGCGGGAAGTGGGAGAAGCACTGGGCGCTGATCGCCCCGACACGCCAAGACATCCCGAAGACGAAGCACCCGACTGCGAACCCAATCGACAACTTCGTCTTCGCGCGATTGGAGAAGGAAAGACTCGCACCTTCGCCCGAAGCAGATCGCGCCACACTCATCCGGCGCATGACCTTCGACCTGACCGGGCTTCCGCCCACACCGGCGGAGGTGGACGCCTTCTTGAAAGACACCGAGCCGCTCGCGGTTGCGCGACTGGCCGACCGGTTGCTCGCCTCGCCGCGCTACGGCGAGCGCATGGCGTGGCGGTGGCTCGACGCCGCGCGCTACGCCGACACCAACGGCTACCAGACCGACGCGGGGCGCGACATGTGGCGCTGGCGCGACTGGGTGATCGAAGCGTACAACCGCAATCTGCCGTTCGACCAGTTCACGATCGAGCAACTCGCCGGCGACATGCTGCCAAACGCGACGCTGGATCAGCGCATCGCGACCGGCTTCAACCGCAACCACCGCGGCAACTCCGAAGGCGGGATCGTGCCCGAAGAGTACGCGGTGGAGTACGTGGTAGATCGCGTGGACACCACCGCGACCGTGTGGCTCGGCCTCACGATCGGCTGCGCCCGCTGTCACGACCACAAGTTCGACCCGGTATCGCAGAAGGAGTTCTACCAGCTCTTCGCGTACTTCAACAACGTACCGGAGCAGGGCCGCGCGGTGAAGTTCGGCAACTCCCCGCCGCTCATCAAGGCGCCGACGCGCGATCAGCAGAAGAAGCTCGCGGACCTGGACGCAAAGATCAAAGAGGCCGAAACCGCGTGGGCCAAGTTGCAGCCGGAAGTGGACGTTGCACAAACGAAGTGGGAACCGACCTTCAAGGCGACCGGTGTGGTCGGTCCGATCCCGGCGCACGGCGTCTTCTATCAAACGCTCCTCGGGCCCTCAGAAAACCTCACGGTTCACGACGGGAAGCCCACCTACTCGCCCGGTCGCACGCACCCGGCGCTCGACTTCGATGGGCAATACTACGTGGATGCCCGCCGTTTCGCCACCTTCGGCTACGACAGCCGGTTCACGTTCGCCCTTTGGCTGAAGCCGAAGAACACCAGCGGCGCGATTCTCTCGAAGATGCCCCAAGAACCGCAAGCCGACGGCTACGCGATTGAGCTGATCGACGGCAAGGTGCGCGTGTCGCTCACGAAACGCTGGCTCGATGACGCGCTTCGCGTCGAAACCGATGCCACCGTCAAGGCGGATAAGTGGCAGCACCTCACCGTCACTTACGACGGCTCGCGCGCCGCGGCCGGGGTGAAAGTCTACATCGACGGCACCGAGCAGAAGACAAAGGTGCTTCTCGACGAGCTCAACCAAGACTTCCAAAACGACGAACCGCTGCGCATCGGCTCCGCGGGCGGAAAAGAGAACCGCTTCGCGGGTCAGATCGAAGACCTGTGCATCTTCAACCGCGCGATCGAGCCGAACGAAGCCGCAATCCTTGCAGTCCCGCTGTCCGTACCTGAAATCCTTGGGAAACCCACCGACAGGCGCACGCCAACCGAGCGCGCCAAGCTCCGCACATACCTCCTCGAAACGGCCGCCCCATTGGATATTCGCAAGCCGTTCTACTCGCTTCGCGCGATCCGCGACGAGCGTGCGAAGTTGTGGAGTACGGTGTCCACGGTGATGGTGATGGAGGAGATGCCGAAGCCGCGCGACACGTTCGTGCTGCTGCGCGGCGAGTACGACAAGCGCGGGGCGAAGGTGTCGCCGGGCGTGCCGAACGCGTTGGATGAACAGGGGGCTGACGCCCCCCGCTCGCCAAAACGCAATCGACTGGAGTTCGCGAAGTGGCTCGTGAGCGCCGACAACCCGCTCACGGCCCGGGTCGCGGTGAACCGCATGTGGCAGCTCCACTTCGGGACCGGCCTCGTGCGCACGGTCGAAGACTTCGGCACGCAGGGCGAGTTCCCGGCGCACCCGGAACTGCTCGACTGGCTCGCCACCGAACTGGTGAACCCCGACCGTCAGGGAGGGGGTGCGTGGGATATTAAGCGACTGCACAAGCTCATCGTGACGAGCGCGACCTACCGCCAGTCGTCGCGCACGACGAAGGCGCTGCTGGAACGCGACCCCGACAACCGCCTGCTCGCGCGCGGCCCGCGGCTGCGGCTCTCCGGCGAAATGATCCGCGACCAGGCCCTCTTCGCAGCCGGCCTTCTCGTTGAGAAGCAAGGCGGGCCGTCTGTGAAGCCTTACCAGCCTGCGGGCTTGTGGAACGAGCTGTCCGGCGCAGGCGACTACAAACCCGACACCGGCGAGAACCTCTACCGCCGCAGCCTGTACACGTACTGGAAGCGCGCGGTCCCGCCGCCGACGCTCGGCGTGTTCGACGCGTCGATGCGCGAAACGTGTTCGGTCCGCGAGACCCGCACCAACACCCCCTTACACGCACTCACTTTGCTGAACGATGTCACCTTCGTGGAGGCGTCGCGCGTGCTCGCTCAGCGCGCGATGAAGGAAGCAGCCACCCCGGAGAAGCGGCTCGCGCTCGCGTTCCTCTACCTGACCGCTCGCGCGCCGAGCGAAGCCGAGGCGAAGATTCTGCTCGCGGCCTACGAGCGGCAGTTGGCGACGTATCAGAAGAACCCCACCAGCGCGGCGAAATTGCTGCGCGTCGGCGCGTCGAAGGCCGATGCGAAACTCGATGCGACCGAACTCGCCGCTTACGCGAGCGTGTGCAGCCTCATCATGAACCTCGATGAAGTGGTGACGAAGGAGTGATTCGCCCCTTCGGGTCGAACGCTAAACGGTGTGGTGGAACTATTCGAGGCGATCATGCACCCTGCTCTTGAAGCCCTGCGACTTCAGACTCGCCGCACCTTCCTCTCCAGCGCCGTTGGGAGCGCCGCGCTTGCAACACTGTTAGGCGAGGGCGCGCGCGCCGGCGAAGCAAAGCCCAAACCCGCGGCCAAGCGCATCATCTACCTGTTCCAGTCGGGCGCGCCGTCGCACCTGGACCTCTTCGACCACAAACCGAAGCTGAAAGACCGCTTCGCCCAGAATCTGCCGGAGTCGATCCGCAACGGCCAGCGGCTCACCGGCATGACCGCGACGCAGGACACGTTCCCGGTCGCGCCGAGCAAGTACAAGTTTCGGCAACACGGCAAGAGCGGCGCGTGGCTCAGCGACCTCCTGCCGCACACGGCGGGCGTCGCGGACGAACTGTGCTTCATCAAGTCGCTGAACACGGAAGCGATCAACCACGACCCCGCGATCACGTTCTGCCAGACCGGTGCGCAGCTCGCGGGGCGGCCGAGCTTCGGCTCGTGGGTCAGCTACGGTTTGGGCAGCGAGAACAAAGACCTGCCCGCGTTCGTGGTGCTCATCTCGCAGGGCAGCGGCAACCCCACCGACCAGCCGCTCTACGACCGGCTGTGGGGCAGCGGGTTCCTGCCGTCGCGGTTCCAGGGCGTGAAGTTCCGATCCCAGGGCGACCCGGTGTTATTCCTCAGCAACCCCGATGGCGTGACCGCCGACGACCGCCGCGGGTTGCTCGACGACCTCG
>CANLGS010000289.1 GCA_947490035.1 Gemmataceae bacterium | reverse complement strand
GTGAACAAGAAGCGTCGACCCGTCCAAGCGAAAGCAAAACAGTCCGGGGCACACACCTCAGTTCACAAACTCCTCCAACAAGCCAAGCAACAACACAAAGACCACCCTTCAACCCACCAGAGAAAATGAGTCGTGCAAAGCAGTAGGCTGGAGCCCCAACTGTCGGCCGAACCATACAGGTCCGGCGACTGGCCGCCCGTGACGCCGCTGTGGCTGCCGGTACTCAGCACGAAATCGATGTACTGCTTCCAGAACCCCTTGTCGAGTTGCTGCTGGGCGGTGCCGGTGGCGGTGTTCACGTCGTCCGGGATGGACGAGTAGTACAGTACCCGCCCGGCCCGCAGGTTCGGCGGCAGCACCTGCGGCCCGCTCTTGATCCACTTCAGGACCGCGGCGTAGTTCACCTGGTTCGCGGCCAGCGCGAGCGTATGCCCGCTGGCGCCGGTGTTCAGGACGGCCTCGTTGACTCCATCGACGGTGCCGGCGGTGTTGGTCGTGTTGTTGTCGCCCTGCGGGTCGAGCGCGGTGCCGCTCTTGTTGAAGAAGAACCGGCGGCGCCAGTCGCACATCTCCTTGCCGGCGGTGTCGAACCCCGGCCGGGCGGCGTCCGGGCTGAGCACGTTGGCGGTCGGGTCGAACCGCGGGTCCGGCGGCCACATGAAGAACGTCTTGCCCCAGTACCCCGGCCCCATCGAGTAGCCCGTGAACCGGTCGGCGGCGGGCACGAGGATGTTGGTCGCGGTGTTGCCCGAGAGCGTCGGGTACGTGGTCGGGTTCATCGGCGCGCCGCCCGCGGCGGTCTTCAGGGTGCGGTATTTGACGACGTCCAGGTCGTAGCCGTTCGCCTTCGTGTAGAAGTCGATCGCGTCCGCGAGCGGCACGAGCACGTCCTTCTACACCCAGCACGCGAGGCCGTCGGCGTCGAGCACCTGCACGCGGGTGTCCTTCTCGGCCTTCACTTCCCACGACGCCCCGTGGAGCGTGCGGGATAGTTCCGCGACCGGACCGTCGGGGTCCGGTTGAACGGGCGCGGGGTAGGCGCCGAACGGGTCCGCCTTCTTCGGCAGCACCGTCTTGCCGACCCACGACTTGTTGTCGCCCTTGGGCACGGGCGCGGCCGACGCGCCGAGCAACCCGGCGGTGACGGTCAGCCTGGTCGCGAGCGCCTCGCGGCGCGAAATCGGTTTGGTCATGGGCATTCTCCTGTGTTCTTCCCGACGATAATCGGCTCGACATCGGCCCCATCATACTTCTCGTGGATGATCTTCCAAACCTCCGCGAGCGTGTATCCCTTCTCGGTTCGTGCGGCCCGCCGCCGTTCCTCAAGGTCGCGCAGGCGTGCGGCGGTCATCGGCATTCCGAGCCAGTCACGCTCGAACCGACCGAGCAATTCGCCACGCGGGTTGAACAGGAGTATCGGTCGCTTCACCCGCTCGAAGGCAGCAAGCAGCGCCGGATCGGTAACGGATTCCACGAAGTCGGCGACGGCTGGCGCGTAATAATCGCGCGGGCCGGGCGGTGCCGGGAGCGGCGCGGGCCACGTCGTTTGAACCCGGCCCACCGTCTCCCCGGCGGCGTCTTGCAGTTCGATCAGACCGCGCTTCACGACCAACTGGGCGAGCAGGCGCGAATCGGAAACGGTGATGCTCATCGCTCGTCCCTCTGTTGGGTTCCTCGAATCATACCACGAGGTCGCGACCGATCAGTTGCCGGTCACCCTCGGGCGGCCGGTCGCCGTGTGCCAACAGGTGAGCACGAGTACCTGCTGGTCGGCGTCGATCACCTCGAACTCGACACCCAGCGGCGGGTAATCGTACTCGTACAGCGTGTCGAAAATGTGTCGCCCGGTCGCGTGCGAGGCGGCTGCGAGGTTGTGGTCGATGGTGAGGGCCGCCGTCATTGCGGCCCGCTCCGACGCCGGTGCCGCCAGCCACAACGTGTTGAGCAACAGAACGGCGCGCGGTATCCAGATGACCCGGTAGTTCACGCCGACTCCTTCTGGCTCGCGAGGTGCTGGAGGTGTTCCAGCACTTCCGCGGTCGATTTGCCCCGTTCGGGATGTTCTCGTGCCTCGGCGCGGGCGGCTTCCAGTTCCTCGCGCGTGTAAGGCGAATGCGGAAACTTGACTGGCGTGCAGACCGCGATCACGGTCCCGGTCCCGTCCACGATGTTCACGAGTCCGTCGGCGGCGGCCAGTTTCTTTGTCATCTCCGCGTCGGCCAGAATCTGGGTCATCGGTCGGTCCTCCAGTGGGTTCGGCTCCATCATACCAGAAGGTCGCGGCAGTCCGCGATGGTGCCGGCCAGCGCGCTGGCCGCCACCGTCAGCGGGCTGGCCAGGAACACCTTCGCCTCCTTGTGACCCATCCGACCGGGGAAGTTGCGGTTCGTTGTGCTGATGCACGAGATGGGAGTGTTCAACCGGCCGAACGTGTCCGACGGCCCGCCCAGGCACGCGGCACAACTCGCCTCGCCGATCTTCGCGCCCGCCGCCAGGAAGATGTCGCGCAGCGACTTCCCGCCGATCTTCTCGGTGTCGAGACCGCGTGCCACTTCGGTCGTCGCGGGGACCACGAACGTGTCGATCTTCACCGTCTTGCCGTTGAGGATTCCCGCGGCGGCCTTGAAGTCGGTCAGCTTCCCGCCGGTGCAACTGCCGATGTACGCGCGGTCGAGCTTCGTCCCCTTCACTTCGGTCACGGTCGCCTTGTTGTCCGGCGAGTGCGGCTTCGCGACCACCGGTTCCATCTTGGTCACGTCGTACACCTTCTCGAAGTCGAACTTCGCGCCGGGGTCGGTCTTCACCGCGCTGTACGGCTTCTGCCCGGCGTTGCGCTTGTTCACGTAGTCGAAGGTGACCTGATCGGCCGCGATGATGCCGTTCTTGCCGCCGGCTTCTATCGCCATGTTGCACAGCGTCATGCGCTCCTCGATGTTGAGCGCGTACACGCCGTCGCCGTCGAACTCCATCGCGCGGTAGGTGGCGCCGTCCACGCCGATGTCGCCGATCACGGCGAGGATCAAGTCCTTCGCCATGAGGTACGGCGGCATCTGCCCGTGGAACACGAACCGCATGGTGGGCGGCACCTTGAGCCACAACTTACCGGTGCCGAGGACGAACCCGGCGTCGGTGTTGCCGATGCCGGTGGCGAACTCGCCGAACGCGCCCGCGGTGCAGGTGTGGCTGTCGGTGCCGAGCAGCACCTCGCCCGGTCGCGTGTGGCCTTCTTCGGGTAGCGCGATGTGGCACACGCCCTTATAGTTGGCGGTGCCCACGTCGTAGAAGTACTTGATGTCGTGTTCCTTCGCGAACGCGCGGAGTACATCGACGTTGCGGTTCGCCATCGCGTCTTTGGTGAAGATGTAATGATCCGGGATGAGGACGAGTTTGTCCTTGTCCCACACCTTCGCGTTCGGGCCGAACTCCTTCTTGAACACGCCGAACGTGCCCGGCCCGCACACGTCGTGCGTCATGAGCACGTCCACGTTGGTCCACACGTTTTCGCCGGGTACGACGCTGCTCTTGCCCGAAGAACGGGCCAGAATCTTCTCGGTCATGGTCATCGCGGACATCGGTCTATCTCCTGGGGAGAGGGGTGGCGTGAGCCGCCCGGAGTGTCATGCTTACGGGCGGGGGTTCAGTTGCGGGTCGTTGAACAGGTCGGCGAGCGGCAGGGTCAATCCGGGGAGTACGGCGCCGCCGTCGAGCGTGTCGGCCGCGGTCAGCAGGGTGTGGGTGGTCGGGTCGGTGTACACGGCGACGGTGCGGTCGTCCGGGTCGATCTCCCAGACGAGTTGCGTCCCGGCCGCGAAGTACTCGCCGCGCTTTCGCGTCAGTTCGCCAGGAGTGTTATCGGGGGTTGGGATGTCAATCACCACGTCCGGAGCAACGGGGGCAATGTCTGGAATCTTCCCACTCGCGGCCAGTAACCGTTCCCAGCGGATGAAAGCGACATCCGGCAGTCGAACGACACCGATACTGACACGGTATGGGGCGGAAGCCACTGTCACCGCGCCAAGTCGTGCGACTTTCACGAACTCCAACAGGCGGCAGCCGATCACAACCTCTGCGACGCCCTTCCGGAAGCCGAGCGATTTCCGCACCAGTATCCCGTTCACTAACTCAACGTGCCGATTCCGCAGGAGGTGTTCTTCCGTCGCCGTTCCGAGAAACGGAGTCCACAGGATGCGGTGGAGCGGCACGCCGCCGAGCGCGTACACCACGTCCGCGAGCGTGTCCGGTTCGGTCGTTGCGGCGGTCATGTTCTTCCTCCGCGGGGGGTACACCCCATCATAGCAAGCGGCGCAAGGCCGGCGGCGGGCCTCCCAGGAGACTCGCCGCCGGCCTTGCGCCGCGCCGCTCGCGGGAATCACTTCTTCGTCGGGGTTTCCAGTTCCAGGTCGATCGCTCCGCCGCCCTTCGTGACGTTCGCGCGGAGCGTGGTGGTGTCCGCGCTGGTGTAGGCGGACGGGATATCCTGCTTCTTCTTCGTCGGCGCGGGTATCCCGATGGCCGGGGTCGGAGTCGTGTCGTCGGACTTCTGGACGGGGAGGTCGAGCGGGAACATCGGCTCGACGACCACGACCCGGTACGCGCCGGGCGGCGCGCCGGGCGTGTCGTGGACCGCGCCGGGGCGCGCGGCCAGGAGGGTGTACTCGCCCTCGGCATTGGTCGTCGCGCCGGCCCCCTGACCGGAGGTGCCGTCCTCCGGGACGAACTTCACCGTCTTGCCGGCGAGCGGCTTGCCGTCGAGGGTGACGCGCCCCTGCACCGGAACGAGCGGCGGGGCGTCGCTCGAACAGCCCGGCGCGACTCCGGCCAGGAGGGCCGTCGCGACCCACGCGTATGTCCGTCTCATGTGAAGGCCCTCGCGGTTACGGCAGGTTCAGGGTTTCGCCGCCGCCGATGGTACACATCGCTTCGAGCGTGGTGCTCGCGGTGGACTCCGAGACGAACCGGACGGAGCCGTCGCCCATGACGAAGTTGCAACCGCCGGTGTGCAGGCTGCCGGCCGCGGCCCACCACGTCCGGATGCGCCCGGGGACCGGGAGGTACGGCGGGTTCTGCCACGTCGGGTGGACGTTGGGCAGGTGCCAGAGGTTGATGCCCGCGTCGGACGTACCGGGGTCCACGCCCGACATCACCCACGTCCGGTAGCCCCACGCGAACGCGGCGCCGTTGGAGTGCCACTTGGTCGTTTCGCCGACGGCGAACGTGTTGCTCGTGCCGTCCGTGATGTCGGTGATTCTGGTGGTGCTGTTCTCCCTGAACATGCGCCGCCGCGCGCCGGCCGTGCGCCAGTTGTTGCACGTGCTGAAGTCGGTGTCGCTGGTGACGAAGTCGTAGTTGGTGGCCGCCCCCTGGAGGGTGCTGCCGTCCCCGCCGGGGCCGTAGTGGATGCCGGCCAGCCGGCCGGTCGCCGGGGTCGGGTCGGTCGGGCACAGGAACCCTGGGACCACCGTGAACGCCGCGACGCCGTTTCCGTTGGTGGTCGGGTCGCCGACGACGGACGTGATCGTCGCGTTGTTGTTCTGCCACGGCGACGGGTTGGCGACGCCGGTGCGGGCGCTCGCCTCGTTCAGGTTGAACCGGCGGAACAGGGCGTCCTGCTCCAGGTACGGGAGCAGCAGGACCAGCCCGTTCGAGTTGAAGATGCGGGCGTCGCCCGGCCCGCCGGCGGCGGACGCGCACCACGAGTACCCGGTCCCGGCCGGCGGGAGCTTCCCATACGCGTTCTCGTAGTTGTGGATCGCCAGCCCGATCTGCTTCATCTTGTTCTGGCACTGCATGCGGGCGGCGGCCTCGCGCACCTTCTGCACGGCGGGTAGCAGCAGCCCGATCAGGATCGCGATGATCGCGATCACGACGAGGAGTTCGATGAGCGTGAACCCGCGAAGGCGGGAGCGTGCGGTGGGCATAGCGACACCCAAGAAAAAAGATGTAAGTGCGAACGCGCGATGGGAGGAACTGAATTCGAACCCATCCGCGCCGGGTTCGCAAGCCGAAAACCGGGGCGGCTTTGGGTAG
>CANLGS010000288.1 GCA_947490035.1 Gemmataceae bacterium | reverse complement strand
TTGAGCACATCACGCTCACGCTGACTCATCGCGACACGATTCCGGTCTTGTACCTCGATCATCGGGTGTCCTCCTCGGCCTGAGTGAGGAGGACACTTCTATCGAGTTAACACCGGACATTTCTAATGGGGTTCAACAGACCTTCCAACCGCGATTTGTCGAACACTCACACGTCCAAGTCCCACACCACCACGCGCCCGGCGTCGCCGGCGACCGCGGCGCGGGCGCCGTCGGGCGCCACCGCCACCGCGCGCAGCGGACCCACGTCCCACTCGAACGACCGCTCGCACGCCCACGTCGCGGTGTCCCACACGCGGGCCGCGCCCTCCTTGCTCACGGTCACCAGCCGGCGCCCGTCCGGGGTGAACGCCGCGTCCATGAAGTGCTTCGAGTCGAGTTGCAGTTGCGCCACCTCGCGGGCCGACGGCACGTCCCACACGAACAGCACGCGGCCGGCGGAGTAGACCAGCGTGCGCCCGTCCGGGCTGAACGCCAGCGCGAACGCGCCGGTCGAGAGCGCCCGGTGGGCGTCGGCGGCGCACACCCGGAACGTGTCGGCTTCGAGCAGGTGGAACCGCTTGCACCCGACGGCGGCCACGAACCGCCCGTCCGGGGACACCGCGAGCCGGTTGATCGCGCCGGACTCCAGTTCCACCTCGCCGCGCGCCTCGCCCGATTCCAGTTCGTAGCGCCGGACGAGGTCGCGGGCGCCGCTTTCGGTGGCGTACACGGTGCGTCCGTCGGGGGTCGGCGCGAACGCGCGGCACCACTGCCCGCACCGCCGCACCTCGGCGCCGGTGTCCGCGGCCCGCGTGGACAGCCCGTCGTCGCGGCACAGCACCGTGCCGGACGGCCCGAACGCGAGCGACAGCCCGAACGCCGCGCCGCCGCCGGCGGTCCACCGCCGCGCGCCGGTCGCCGGGTCGATGACCCGGCACGCGAGGTAGTAGCCGCCCAGCGCCAGCGCGCCCCCGTCCGGGGCGAACGCCAGCGCGTCGATCATCCGCGAGTACGCTTTCCAGATCAGCATTCAGTTCATCGTATCGCGGAACGTGGAATGCGGAATGCGGAACGGAAGGCAGAATACGGAGTGAATTCGGCTGCTCTGCTTTCGTTTTCAGTTCCGCACTCCGCGTTCCGAATTCCGCGTTCCTAAAGGTCCACATCCCAGACGACGACTTTGCCCTTATCGCTGCCCGCCGCCGCGAGCGTGCCATCGGGCGAGAACGCGATGCTCCGCATCCGCCCGATGTCCCAAGTGAAGGTGCGCGCGACTTCCCAGGTGGTGGTGTCGTACAGCTTCACGGTTTCGTCGTTGCTGGTCGCCGCGAGGAACCGCCCCGACGGGTGGAACGCGACCGCGGTGAAGTGCTTCTTGTTGTCGTTCCGGACGACTTGCGGTGTGCGTCTGAGTTTCGAGGTGCTGTAGACGAACGCAGACATTTCCGACAGCACTACCGCGAGAGTGCCGTCCGGCGATACGGCCAAGCCCGACGCTGTTCGATTTCGATTGTGAAGCCGATCCGAGTCGAGCACTTCCCCGGTCGCGAGTGAACGCAGTGCCACGCGGGTTCGGTCGTTCGAGTGGTTCTCGACCACCACGAATTGTTCTTCGTTCGGGAGCAGTTCGAGCCAGACGCGAAGGCGGGCGGTGCTTCGCGGGTTCACCCGAACGGCCCAAATGGGCGGTTTTTTTCGGCCCGCGCGCGAGGTCGAACAACCGGAATTCGCGGCTCTCACGCTCGCGGACGAGCAACCACTTCGCGTCGCGCGTGAGGGCGATGTTCGCGGCCCAACCGGTTCCAGCGCACAGCACGCCACTCTCTTCGGTCGTGTAGTCGTGGTGGTACACGCCGTTGGGTTCGCGCGCGTAAAGCACCTGTGGCGAAGTGGGATGGAAGCGGAACTCGGGGCGGGCGCCGGCGAACCGATACCACCAACCGGACCGATACCACCAACCGGAGACGACGCGCTGTTCGGAAATGTTCCATATGCCGAACCAGCGCTCGTTGTAGCCCGCCGCGAGGAACGGCCCGACCGGGGCGAACGCGAGACGGTCCACGGGGTCCGGGTTGTGAGTCAACACAATCACAGTTCACCTCACCTAAAGGTGTGTTCCGCGGCCGGGAAGCTCCCCTCCCGCACCTCGTTGCAGTAGGCTTCGATCGCGGTTTTCGCGGTGGTGCCGAGGTCGGCGTAGCGCTTCGCGAACTTCGGCTTGAAGTCGGGGTACAGCCCGAGCAGGTCGTGGAACACCAGCACCTGACCGTCGCAATCGGCGCCCGCGCCGATGCCGATGGTGGGGATGCTCACCGCGGCCGTCAGCTTCGCGCCGAGGTCCGCGGGCACGCTCTCCACCACCAGCGCGAACGCGCCGGCTTCTTCCACCGCCTTCACGTCCGCGAGCAGCGCGTTTGCGTCGCGCTGCACCTTGAAGCCGCCGAGTTGGTGAACGGACTGCGGCGTTAGCCCGACGTGCGCCATCACGGGGATGCCGGCGTCCACGCACGCGCGGATCGCGTGCCGCATGCGGACGCCGCCTTCGAGCTTGACCGCGTGCGCCCCGGCCTCCTTCATCAGCCGGCCGGCGTTCCGCACCGCCTGCTTCGCGCTCACCTGATACGTCATGAACGGCATGTCGGCCACGACGAGCGCGCGGCGCGCGCCGCGCATCACGCATTTGGTGTGGTAGATCATCTCAGCCAGCGTGACCGGCAGCGAGTTCGGGTGCCCCTGCACCACCATGCCGACCGAATCGCCGACGAGGATGGCGTCCACGCCGGCCTCGTCGCACAGCCGCGCGGAGGTGTAGTCGTAAGCCGTGACGACGGCGAGCTTCGCGCCCTTCGCCTTCGCCGCGCGGAACTCGGGGACCGTGATCTGCATGGAGCGCTCCTGGCGAACCTCTCCCCCCAACCCCCTCCCGTAAGAAGGGAGGGGGAGCAGAACCAAAAACAGAAGACGATGCGTTCTCTTTGGTCTGAAGCCCCTCCCTTCTTAGGGGAGGGGTTGGGGAGGGGTTCTTCTCGCCCCATTGTACGATGTTGGATTTCGCACGCCCTTGCGGTATCTCCGGTAGAATGCCCTCGCCCACACGGAGCGCGTCATGAGCATCGCCGAAGCGCCACAACCGCCGACGGAAGCCGCCGACCTCGCGAAGGGCAAGGCGGTCGTGCTGTTCGACGGCATGTGCCCGCTGTGCCAGCGCGGTGTGCGCATCCTCAAGCGGCTCGACTGGTTGAAGCGCCTGCACTACCAGGATTGTCGCGATACCGCTCATCTGCCGCCGTGCGAGGAGCCGCTAAATCCCAAGCGATTGCTCGAAGAGATGCACGTGGTCACGCCGGACCGCACGCGGGCGCTCGTGGGGTTCAAAGCGTTCCGATGGATGTCTTGGCGACTGCCGCTCACGCTGCCCATCGCGCCGCTGCTGTACCTTCCCGGTGTGCCGTGGCTGGGCAACAAGGTCTATCTGTGGGTCGCGCGCAACCGCTATGATCTGGTCCCGTGTAAAGACGGCGTGTGCCAACTGCAGCCCCGCAGCCAAAAGACCGAAAAGGCAGAAGAGCCGCAGATGACGCAGAAGAACGCAGATTAAAGACAGAAGACCGTGTTTGAATCAAATCTTGTCTTCGGTTTGATCTGCGTTCTTCTGCGTCATCTGTGGCTCTTCTGCCTTTGTGCTGTTTTCGATCCCCTGACAAGGCTTTCCCAAATGGCTCGCCGTTTCGTCGAACAGCTCCGCGACGGGGACGACCTCGACGACGTGTATCTCGTCACCGACAAGCAACTCCGCGCGAACCGGAACGGCAATCCCTTCCTCCTTCTGGAACTCCGAGACCGCACCGGCGGCATCCAGGGGCGGATGTGGAACGCGGGCGATAACATCGCGCGCGGCTTCGACCCCGGCGACTTCCTGCACGCCACCGGCAAGGTGCAGTTGTTCCAGGGCGCGCTCCAGGTGATCCTCACCGCGGTCGAGCGGGTGGAATCGCAGAAGGTCGAGTTCACGGATTTCCTGCCGCAGACCGAACAGAGCATCCCGAAGTTACTCGACCGTTTGCGGAACTACCTGCTGCGGCTCGGCAACCCGCACCTGCGGGCGCTGGCGGAATGCTTCCTGATGGACGACGCGTTCATGCGCGCGTTCGCCACCTGCCCGGCCGGCGTGAAGCTGCACCACGCCTACGTCGGCGGGTTGCTCGAACACACGCTCTCGATGATGGACGCGGCCGACAAGGTGCTACCGCTGTACGCCGGTGTGGACCGCGACTTGGTGCTAATCGGCGTGTTCCTGCACGACGCCGGGAAGACTCGCGAATTGACCTTCAGCCGCGCCTTCGGGTACTCGGATGAAGGGCAGTTGGTGGGCCACATCCCGATTGCGGTGGCGATGCTTGCGGAGACTGCGGCGAAGGTGCCGGACTTGACGGGCGAACCGTTCCCGCGCGAGTTGATGCTCCGCATCCAGCACATGATCCTGAGCCACCACGGGGAGCTTGCATACGGCAGTCCGAAGGTGCCGATGACACCGGAGGCGATGTTGTTGCACCTGATCGACCTGATGGATACGCGCATGCACATGGTGCTGCGCGAGTTGAAAGACGACCGCAACAACCCGAGCGCGTGGACGCCGTACGACCGCAACTTGGGCCGCCGCATCTACAAGGGCGGCCCGCAGGGCGACCTCTACGGCGAAGGCGGCGGCGGCTATGATTAAAGGCAGAAGAGAAGAGCCGCAGATGACGCAGACGGACGCAGATTAAAGGCAAGAAGCAGAATGCTTTCAAAAACAATCCTGCTCTTGTCTTGATCTGCGTCCGTCTGCGTCATCTGCGGCTCTTCTTTCTTGAACCACCCTATGCCCGACCTACTCGCGAAAGTGCTCCACGCGGTCACCGCGAAGAGCTACATCCCGCTCAAGGCCAAGCCGCTGTTCAAGCGGCTTAACCTCCCGGAGGGCGACTACCCCGCGTTCCGCAAGACGGTGCGCGAACTCATCCGCACCGGGCGGCTCACGCTCGCGCGCAACAACACGCTCCACGTCGCGGACGTTCACGGCACCGTCACCGGCATCTACCGGCGTAGCGCGTCCGGGCACGGGTTCGTCCGGCCGCACACCGTCGATGGCACGTTCAAGCCGGAAATCTTCGTCCGCGAAGACAAGTCGCTCGACGCCGCCACCGGCGACGAGGTGATGGTCCGCGTCACGCGCGAAGCGACCAACATCAAGGACGCGGCCGGCGAGATCGTCCGCGTGCTGGAGCGAAACACCCGCACCTTTGTGGGTACTTACTTTGAACGCGACCGCGAAGCACTCGTTCGCGTCGATGGCAACGCGTTCACGCACAGCATCGCGGTCGGCGACAGCGGCGCGAAGGGCGCGAAGCCGCAAGACAAGGTCGTCATCGAGATGCTGCGGTTCCCGACGCCGGACGCGCGCGGCGAAGGCGTCGTCACGGAGGTGCTGGGGCCGCACGGCAAACCCGGTGTGGACACGCTCTCGGTGATCCGCGCCTTCGGGTTGCCGGAAGCCTTCCCCGAAAGCGCGCTCGCGGAGGCGCGGCAGGTCGCCAGCCAGTTCTCGGAAACCGATCTGTTCGAGCGCACTGACTTCACGGAAGAGTTAGTCATCACCATCGACCCGCCGGACGCGAAGGACTTCGACGACGCGATCAGCGTCGCCATCGACCCGAAGACGAAGCACTGGGTGCTGACGGTTCACATCGCGGACGTGGCTGCGTTCGTGAAGCCGGGCGGTGCGCTCGACACCGAAGCACGGCATCGCGCGACGAGCGTGTACCTGCCGCAGAAGGTCATCCCGATGTTCCCGGAGGTGATCTCCAACGGGCTGGCGTCGCTGCAAGAGGGCAAGATGCGGTACGTGAAGACGGTGCGCATCGAGTTCACGCCGAGCTTGCAGAAGGGGCACGTCGAGTTCGCCAACGGCGCGATCCGCAACCGCAAGCGGTTCACGTATGACGAGGTGCAGAAGGAACTGGATGAGATGAGCGGCGTTTCGTCTTCTCCCTCTCCCC
>CANLGS010000287.1 GCA_947490035.1 Gemmataceae bacterium | reverse complement strand
ACTCGACTTGTCCTCGTTAGAGACGAGTTCGAGCAACTTCTGCTTCATCACCTCGTAGGCCACATCCTCGCCGGTCTGGTTGTTCGCCTTGCCGCCGCCGAAGAACCGCTTCAGCGGGAACACGCCGCGCGGCGTCTGCACCCACTTGTCGTCCACCGCCCGGCTCACGGTCGTCACGTGAACCTTCACCTGATCCGCGATCTGCTGCATCTTCAGCGGGTGAATGTGTTCCGGACCGAAGTCGAGGAACGCACGCTGGTGGTCGATGATCGCCTTCGTCACCTTCATGAGCGTGTTGCGGCGCTGCTCGACGGCCTTCACCAGCCAGTCGGCCGACTGGAGCTTCTTGCGGAGTTCTTCCTTCACCTTCTCGTCGAGGTCTTGCCGCTTGCACAGATCGACGATGCGCTTGCTGACGCGGATGCGCGGCACCCACTCGTCGGTGAGCCGCACGGTGTACTCGTTGTCGTCGGCGCGCTCCACGACCACGTCGGGCATCACGTACTGCGTGCCGCTGTCGGTGAACTTCAGACCGGGCTTCGGGTCGAGGTGGTGGATCGCCGCAATCGCGTCCTGAATCGCGGGGATGTCGAGCCGCGTCGCCTTCTGAATGACCGGGATGCGGTTGTACGCCACGTCTTCGAGGTGGTCCCGGATCAGGACGAGCAGCGCGTCGCGGAGCGGCGAGTCCGTAGGCACCTGGGCGAGCAGGCATTCCTTGAGGTCGCGCGCGCCGACGCCGGGCGGGTCGAGCTTCTGCACGACGTGAACGAGCGTGTCTTCCACGTCCTCCGCGGTCGTGAGTTGGTCGTAGAGAGCCGCAGTTTCTTCGAGCGTGACGGTACGGAATGTGTCCTTGTCGTCCTCGCTGGCGCGTTCGCGGGCGCCGAGGTAACCGGTGCGGTCCACGAACGAACAGATGTGCCGCGCCAGCAGTCGCTCTTCCTCGTCGAGTTCCAACTCGCCGAGTTGGTCCGCGAGGTAGTCTTGCAGCGACGGCGGCCGGTCCGGCATGTTCGCCATCGCTTCGAGCTTGCGGTCGCCCTCCTCTTCCAGCGACGCGCGGCTGCCGCGGTGTTCCTCGTTGAAGGGGTCGCCCAACTCGCGGGTCATCTCCTCGAGCCGGTTGAACGCGAGGTCGCCGTTCTCGTCGTGCTTCAGCGGCGCGTCCGGGTTGAACTCGGTGGGTGCCACCTCCTCGGTCTCGCCGAGTTTCTCCTTCAACTCCAGGAACGGGTTCTCCTGGAGCGCCTCCTCGATCTTCGCCTGCAGGTCGGTGATTGACAGTTGCAGGATTTCCATCGACTGGATCATGCGCGGCGCCATGACCTGTCGAACGGACAGGCTCGTGCGGATGTCCATTCGCATTCCGAGACCGCTCATCGGTTCCCTCTCTCAACAGATGTGGCTGACACGCGGGTCGCCGGCTTACCGGCCATTCAACTCACCTCACCAAATCATCCCAACACGAAAGCTACTTACGTCGTTCTCGTTCACAAACTCGCGCACTCCGTTGCTTAAAACGTGCGTCGCCCGTCGAGCGCTTCGGCCAGCATCTGCGCGTTGGCAAGTTCCAGAGAACTCCCGCTAGGCAAGCCGCGTGCCAACCGCGTAACCGCCACCCCGGTCGGGGCCAACACCGTGGACGCGAACAGCGCGGTGCCGTCGCCTTCGAGGGTCGGGCTGGTCGCGAGGATCACCTCGCGCACCCCGCCGCGACGCACGCGTTCCACCAACGCCGTGAAGGTCAGGCGATCCGGCCCCATCCCGTCGAGCGGTGCGAGCCGGCCGCCGAGGACGTGGTACAGCCCGCGGAAGTTCCCGGCGCGCTCGAAGGAGTTCACGTCGCGCGGCGTCTCGACAACACATAGCACGCCGGCGTCGCGCTTCGGGTCGCCGCAGACCGGGCACAGTTCGCCGTCGGTCAGGTTGAAGCACTCTTTACACGGGTGAACCCTGTCCGCGACTAACCGCAGCGCGTCCGCGAGTTCGACCGCGTGCGTGCGGTCGCCCGCGAGCAAGTAGTGCGCGATGCGCTCCGCGCTCTTCGGGCCGATGCCGGGGAGTTTAGTCAACTCCTCCAGAAGCCCCGCGATCACGCCTGCCGGTTCGGACACCCTGAACTCCTCACGTGATCCGGTCACCCCTTGACCGGTTCTTGTCGCGGAAGACCGGTCACGGAGTGACCGGACCACAAAGTCAGAACGGGATCGGGTCGAGGGCCGAGGACGACCGCCGCACCACGACAGCGCCCGCCGACGCGTCGGCCGGTTCCTCGGACACGAGGTTCTCCCGCGCGATCACCGCGACGACCTCGTTCGAGTCGAACATCGCGACCACCTGGGAAGGGGCGTTGGGGTCGGTATCCGGCCCGAGCAGTTCCAAACACCGGTCGTAGTTCAGCCGCATCTGTGCGGCCCGGATCGTGAACCGGTGACCGGAACGAAGCACGACCATGAATGCGAGCATGAGCGAACCTCCTGGTGAGTGAATCGAACCGATCAGCCCATTCCGGGGAACCCGCTGCCGCCGAGCATTCCGGGCGGCAACCCGATGTTCGCGGCCATCTTCGCGCTCTCTTCGGCCAGTTGCGCCCGCACCTTCGTCAGCGCCTGGTTGGTCGCGGCGGCGACGAGGTCTTCGAGCATCTCGCGGTCGTCGAGCTTCATCGCCTCCTCGGAGATGCGGACGCTCAACACCTCCATGCGGCCGTTCACCTTCACCGTGACGTAGCCGGCGCCCGACGACGCCTCCGCGACGATCTGCCCGACTAACGCCTGGAACTTCTGAAGCTCTTCCTGAATCTTCCCCTGGTTCCCCAGGAGGCTCATCATCGATCCGAGTCCTTTGAACATACATCAGCCCTCGTAAAGTAGCCCGCCACGGAGTGGCGGGCTACTCAGTGTCGGTCTCATCTTCTTCCGGCTTCGCGGCCGGCTTCGGTGGCGGTGCGGTCGGGTTGAAGTCGTCGTCCACGTGCCAAATCTGTG
Source organism: Gemmataceae bacterium (assembly GCA_947490035.1). GTDB lineage: Bacteria > Planctomycetota > Planctomycetia > Gemmatales > Gemmataceae > Gemmata. Next base: position 3,050 of record CANLGS010000287.1, on the reverse strand, counting down.
CGCCCAGAACCTCGCTCGCCTTCTTGAACAGCGGCAGGGAGGATAGTGACCGCTTGCGGTCCGGCGCCGCGGCTTGCTGCGAAACCGCGGCCGGTTGCGCGGTCGCGCTGCGGTCGATCTCGAACCGCACGTTCACCGCTTGCCCGGTAATCTGCTTGAGCGCTTGCACGAATCGCTGGGCGTTGCCTTCGCTCTCGCACTCCTTACGCGAGTCACTATAGACCGCTGGGAAACGGATTACCAGAGCATTTGGCGCGGAAATTGCATGTGAACTGGAGAAATTGAGGTGTTTTGACAGCATCGGGAACTTCTCCGCGGCGTGCCGGAGGAAGCGTTCCCACACATCGGGAAGTGTCGATTCGCTCAACGAGACTGTTGACAACTCTACTGTTCCAGCACCATTCTCGCTCGGCTTAACCGTCAGCGGGCCGTTTTTTTTTGCGGCGTCGTTTGGCGCTGGTGGCAGTGCGGGTCGCGCGCTCGCGGTGCCCGTTCCCGCGACAGGCGGTGCAACAAGTACACCCGGTTGCGTCGCAAGTTGCAAGAGTTCGCTGATGGAACGCAAGTCGCGGAGCCGGCACAATCGGACCACGGCCATTTCGAGTAGCACCTGCGTGTGCGCGCTGCCGCGCATCCGCCCTTTGGTCGCGGTTAGCACTTCGAGGCCCGCGAGGATCGCGTCGAGCGTGACGCCGGACACCTGGGCCTTTACCGCTTCAAACTGGTTCGGTGACACGGGCAGTTCGCGCACGTCCGGGCCGCCGCACGCGACCAGCATCAGCGCCCGCCAGTATTCCACCAACTGATCGACCAGTTCCCCGATCTGAAGCCCCTGATCCACCCACGACGCGATCAAGTCCAGCGCGGTCTTCGCGTCGCCGTCGAGAATCGCCTTCGCGAGTTCGATCACGCGGTCGTCCCCGGCGGTGCCGAGAACCGCGCTCACCTGTTCGGCGGTAAGTTTGCCGGGCGCCGACGCGAGCAGTTGGTCGAGCAGCGATTGCGAGTCGCGCATCGACCCGGCCGCGCGGCGCGCGACGAGCCGCAACGCGTCGTCGTCCGCGGGGTGCCCTTCCTTCTCCACGATGCGCTTGAGCTGGTCGAATATCTTGCCCGGCCCGACGTGCGCGAAGTCGAACCGCTGGCACCGCGACAGGATCGTGATCGGTATCTTTTGCACTTCCGTCGTCGCGAGGATGAACTTCACGTGCTCCGGCGGTTCCTCCAACGTCTTCAACAGCGCGTTGAACGCCGAGGTCGAGAGCATGTGGACTTCGTCGATGATGTAAATCTTGTAGCGCCCGCGGGTCGGCCGGAAGCCGACGTTCTGGCGTAGGTCGCGGACTTCTTCGACCTTGTTGTTGCTGGCGCCGTCGATCTCCATCACGTCGATGTCGTCGCCGGTCATCACCGCAAGGCAACTATCGCAAGCGTCGCACGGGACCGCGGTCGGGCCGTTCGCGCAGTTGAGCGCCTTCGCCAGAATGCGCGCGGCGCTGGTCTTGCCGACGCCGCGTGCCCCGGTGAACAGGTACGCGTGCGCGACCCGGCCCGACTGGAGCGCGTTCACGAGCGCTTTCGCGACGTGTTCCTGCCCGATCAGTTCCGCGAACTGCTGCGGCCGGTACCGCCGCGCGACGACCGTGTACGCCGGGGCGTCCGGTTGCGCGGGAGCGGGCGTCGGCTTCGACTTCGCCATCGGCACATCCTGTCGGTTGGTTCCCGACCCTGAATCTACCCGGAACCGCGGCGGCGAACAATCGCGGAGGTTTCGTCCGTGGAGCGCGGGCGTCCCGCCCGCCGCTGCACATCTCCAATCGCATCGCCGGTCATCGGGAAGCATCACGGCACGGGAAGTAGCGGGCGGGACGCCCGCGCTCCACGGAAAAGGCTATTGCCGCCGCGCGCGGAATCGCTTCACTTGTGTAGATGCAGACTACCGCACAAGACGCGAAGCCGCGAAAGCGGGACTGGTCGCCGCGCATCTGGGAGGGCACCGATGTCTTCACCTGGCTGCGGATGCTCCGGGACAACGGGTTCGCGGTTCAGCCGCCGTACTGGTACATCGCGGGCATCGTCTCCGTCAACTCGGTAATGAACACCGTTCTGCGGTGGACGCTCAACGGCTGGCACGGCGAGCGCGTCCGCGACACGGTCATTGACGAACACCCAATATTCGTGATCGGCCACTGGCGCACGGGCACCACGCTGCTGCACGAACTCCTGATCCGCGACCCGCGGTTCGGCTTCCCGGACATGCAGGACTGCTTCAACCCGCACCACGCGCTGCTCACCAACCACTTCTTCAAGCGCTACGCCAAGTGGATGCTGCCCGACAAGCGGCCGATGGACAACATGCCGTTCGGCTGGGAGCGCCCGCAGGAAGACGAGTTCGCGCTGGCGCTGCTCGGAATGCCGTCCACGTACACGGACTTCGCGTTCCCGAACCGCCCGCCGACGCACCCCGGTGCGCTCGACCTCTCCGGTCTTACGCCGGCACAACTCGCCAAATGGAAGCGAGTGTTCGTGCGGTTCCTGAAGGAAGTGACGGTTCGCACCGGCAAGCAACTCGTGCTGAAGTCGCCGCCGCACACGGCCCGCGTCCCGGTCCTGATGGAGTTGTTTCCCGACGCGAAGTTCGTCCACATCGTCCGCGACCCGCGAGTGGTGTTCCCCTCGACGGTCAACCTGTGGAAGTCGATGGCCCTCAAGCACGGGTTGCAGACGCCGACGTTCGCGGGGTTCGAGGAGAAAGTGTTGCGCGAGTTCCGCGTGATCTACGACCGATTGGAGGAGGCGCGCCCGCTGTTCAAGCCGGGGCACTTCGCGGAACTGCGGTACGAGAACCTCGTCCGCGACCCCGTGGGCGAACTGCGGCAGGTGTACGCGACGCTGAACCTGGAGGGCTTCGACGCGGTGCGCCCGCGGATCGAGGAGTACCAGCGTCAGAACGCGAACTACGAGACGAACAAGTTCCAGCTCACCGACGAGCAGCGCGCGGTGATCGAGCAGCGCTGGGGCGACGTGATCCGCCGGTATGGGTATTGAGT
>CANLGS010000286.1 GCA_947490035.1 Gemmataceae bacterium | reverse complement strand
TTCCGCAGCATTCCTCTGCCCGACGGCGAGATGCGCGGCCCGCAGGCCGACATCGGCGCGGGCTGGTGGGGCAAGCTCTACGAGGAGAGCGGTCGCGGGATTTTGGCGAAGGAGGGCGGCGAGAAGTTCGTGAAGCCGGACGACTGGAACGACTACGTAGTCGAAGCCGTGGGCGGTCGTGTTCGGATCTGGATCAACGGCAACCTCTGCACCGACTACGAGGACGACAAGCTCGCGCGAAGGGGCATCGTGGGGTTGCAACTGCACTCAGGCGGCCCGCTCGAAGTGCGCTTCAAGGACGTGAAACTGGAAGTGCTGAAGTAGTCGGAGCGTGGCGTAGCGTGAGCGATCGCTGCGCCGTGGCGGACGTCACTCGGCCGCGCTACTTGATGCGCGACAGGCCGTAGCGCGCCCCTTGAATCGCGGCCTGGCGCAGCACTGGGTGGTCGTTGCGCGCCATTGACGGTCCGGGCGGTGTCGGAGCCGGGCGACCCGTCGGCGGCACCTGCATCGGCGCGCTCGGCGGAGACGGAACCGGCGGGCGAACCGCGATCTCGCTCGGCGCCGGCGTGACGGGCGGCATCGGCGCCGGCGTCGGTTTCGCGACCGGCTTCGTGACCGTCGCCAGAACCCAGTCGATCGACGACACCTCCGTGATTACCGGCTTCTGTTCAGCAGCGTACAACTCGGCGCTGTTCGCCGGGACGGTGCGGCGCAAGTGAGACGCGAGCGCGGCGACGGTCACGCGGCCGTCTTGAGCTGTCTCCGGGTCGCGCAGCGCCTTCAGCAGTTGACAGGTAAGGATTCCGTAGCCGGACTGTGGGCAGTTGTAGGCGTACTGGCCTTCGCTTGCCGCCTCGATGAGCACGAACGCGCCAGGTTTCTTGAGGGCCGCCGGCCGCGTCACGCTGTCGGCCGCCGGCGCCTCCGGCTGATGGAGCGCGACGCGCGCGCCGATGGGGTTTGAACAAGCTTCAAGGACGAGTAGCTTGCGACGACACGGGAGCAACTTCACCCGCTGGACGAGTTCCGCGACCAGGATCATGCTGTCCGGGTCTTTCAGGTCCGCACCGCTCGGGCAGAACGTCGCGCCGTCGCGCGAGTAGAACCCCACCCCGCTGAAGTAGCAGATGACTTCGTCGTCGGTGCCGAGCCGCTCGTCGCGGGCGAAGGCGTCGAGCGCCTTGCGAATCTCGGCCGCGGTCGGCTTCGCACCGCTCTTCGTCGCGTCCGCGAGGTGGACATGCACGCCCTTCCAGCCGGACGCGCCGAACGCCTCCGGGAACGCGGCCACATCGCCCTTCGGCACGCGCTGCTTCGCGAACGGCCCGTTCGCGTACTCGGTCACCTGAACGGTGAAGAAGTGCCGGCGCCCGGACGGCTCGTCTGCGCCCGCGGCGCTCGCAGCGCTCGCGACCAGAAACGCGACACAATACACAATCGCTTTCATGGGAGAATCCTTCGCGTGAAGTAACCGAGGGAATGCCGGCGCGGCACGATGCCGCGCCGGGGGTGAACGTCAGCGGCCGTACCGCAGCGAGTGAACCTCACGCAGCCGACCAATCAGCCGCTCCTCGGGAGTGAAATCGTCTTCCTGCGGGCGGAGGGCGGCCGTGCCGAGCACCGACCGGTGGTTTTCCGCGCGCTCCTCGCCCGCCGGCGCAGTAGTTCCTTTCACCCACACCGGGAAACATTGGGCGGTGATGACCCCGATTTTCGGCTTGCTCGCCGCCGCGAACACCGGCAGCGAGACCACGTCGAAAGCCAGGCTCTTTCCCTTCGCACCGTCCTTGCTTGCGGACGCGAACCAGCCGCGGACGGTGACCGACTGCCGCCCGGCCTTCACCAGAATCATGCGGCCCTTCGGCTCGTCGGCGTCTTGACCCTCCGCGAATTCATCCCAGCGCGCCCCGTCGATTGTCAGTTCGACACCGTAGTCCGGGCCTTTCGGGTCGCAGTGGGTCAGCCGCAGGATGTACGTCTCGAACTCCGCGGTCTCGATCTTGCCATCGGCCGGGGTGCGCACGAGGAATGTCCCGTCGCGCGATTTCACCAGCATTTCGAGTTTGATCTGCGCCGGCACCCGGTCGCGCGGCGGGGCCGCAGTCACGATGAACCCGACGCGGTCTCGCTCGGGCGTCTTGGGGGGAATGACCAAGTCGCGCGGCGCGAGGAGTCGCGCGATCGCGCTCTCGCCGAGCAGGAGGCGCGGGCGACCGACGGCGCGCTCCTGGCTACCCACCCGCAGCGCGGCACGCAACTGGCAGGCCGGCTGCCCGGTTTCGCGGTCGGTGACGCTCTCCAGAGTGAGGGTGAATGTCGCCGGCGAACCGGCCTTGACCACGAACCCGTCGTCGGCGAAGGCGCCGGCCACAGCTTCGACCATCCCAGTTGCGGTCTCGGCGGCGCTCCCGTCGGCCCACACCGGCGGCGCGATCGCGATCTGCGTGTGCCCGGCCTTGCGGAGGTCCGGCCCGGCGGCCTTCGCCAGCGCGCGGGCCTCGCGCTCGGGGCCATCATCAGCGACCGCCGCCCCGGTCAGGGCCGTCGCGATGACGAGGGAAAGAATCAACCTGTTCACGGTGTTCACGGAATTGGTCCCTGTGAGAGGAAATGAAAGGGCCGGGCGGCACGTGCCGCCCAGCCGCGGATCCGGTTTACTTGCTCGCCTCCCAAGCCTTCCGCGCCGCGTCGTAGTCTTTCGCGGCCCCGGTCGGCTTCGCGCCGTTCATCGTCGTTCGCTCCTTTCGCACCTCCAGTTGAGTGCGGATCTCGTCCGCGCGGGCGCGGATGGCGGCCGCGTCACTGTCCCCGCCGCGCGACTGGGTGCGGGCCTCCTCGATCAGCACCTCGCCCTGCAGTGCCTCCAGTTCGCTGAGTTGTCGAACCAGCGCGTCCCGCTCTTTGAGCATTTCTTGGAGCAACGACTCGGCTGCCCGCGCAGCTTCTTCCGCGGACGCGGCCGCCTTCTCCGCGCCCGCCGCGCGAGCTTTTGCGGCTTCCAGTCGCCCGTACTTCAAGGCGAACTCGTCCTTCTGGTCGGCCAGCTCGCAGCCTGGTTTCGCTTTCCCGATCTGGCGGTACAACGCCGCCAGTTCGGTGTGAAGCTTGTCCGCGTCGGCGTCCGCCGTGGTCTGTTCCGCCTTCGCGTGCTTGTGCGCCACGCGGTGTTCGGCGAGTACGTCCTTCTGTGCGTTGATCGGCCCGTCCAGGTCCGCGACCTTGTTCTTGAGCGCGCCGATCTGGGTCTTGGCCGGAACCAGTTTGACGACGTTCTTCCCGGCCTGCCTGATCTCGTAACGGGCGTACCCGCCGAAGTCGGTGAACGCCAGCACGGCCGCCGTTGCCAGCAGCAACAAGCCGGCCCCGAGCTTGAACATGAGCGCCATCTCTCCCTCCGTTGAAGATCCTGATGAAGCGGATCGGCAGGCAGAACGGCAAAGGTACCGTGCCCGTGACCCGCACCGTCATCGTAGTAAGATTACGTCTAGGAGAAATGAAGATGATCTTGAAATGCACCGCGTGTGATTTGGGAGATGCAGATGGAAAGCGAGAAAATGCCTGATATTTCAGTGTTTAGTTCTGAATTCTAGAATTGATTAATGCAAAATGAGAGAAACTCGACATCAAGATGACATGCATTGTTCCTGTATGTTTCCGCGGAAATTATTCGTGCCGACGACAGTGCTGCCGCTGTGCCGAAATGGTGGTAAACTGTTATCGACCCTCGCATTCCGTCCGAATGTTCACGAGATCGACACCATGACCGGGCCTGATGATCGGACACTTGGGGCGACGGCGGATGTAATCGACGCGCTGCTTTGGTTGTGCCACCTGTCGGCGGAGCAGGCCGAGCGCGAGTTGATCGCGAAGAAGGTCGCGAAACGGACGGCGAAGAACCTGTTCGCGCACAGCGGGACGCCGATCAGTGACACCCTGAAAACGGTCGCGGAGTTGTTTAACGAAGCGTCGGGCAAGATGTTGCAACTGAGCGGGGCGGACCTGCGTCACCCGCCGGTCATGCTCCGCCAACTGGTCGAGCGGCACAAGGCGGCGATGCGAACCCGCGCCGACCTCGACGCGGCGTGTGCCGTTTTCCTATCCCAGGACGAGGCGATCGACGCGCTCAAGGAGCGGGTAAAAAAAGGTCTGTCGCTGGAGAACTGCACGGTCTACGTCGTCTCTTTCACCTTGCACACGCTACTGCCGGCCGTCCGGTGGCTCTGCGATCAAGGAGTGGCGAAGGTCCGATTGTTCGCGGGTCTCGAATCGACCGCGCTCATGCTGAAGAGCAAGCGGCAAGCGGGCCTGATGACGGAGCAAGAGCGGCACATCCAGGCGGACTTCGAGCCTGAGAGGGCCAAGGGGACCCTCCCCCCGGTGTTGCGCCTCCCGACGGCGCCGACCTTTCACGGGTACTTCGTTCCCGACGTTGTGGTCTGCGTCAGCCCGTTCGTCTGGTACCCGACCTTCAACGCCTGGAAAGGTTCACCCAAGTTGGAGGACATGCGCACGCAGATGCGCGTGGCCGGCGTGACGCCCCCGATGCTGCCGGAAGACGACTACACGTTGAACGGGTATCAGCAGTGCCACTTCCAAGCGTTTCATGAACCGAACGGGGACAACGCCCAGTTCGACAAGATGGCGAAGAAGTTTAAACTGTACCTGGACGCGCACGAACTGCAACAGCGGTTAGACGACGAGGGCAAAGCGGACAAGGCCAAGCCCGCGGAGTAGCCGCCGGGGCGCCGCTCACTTCTTCGCAGGCAGTTCTTCGATGGTGATGTTCTTGTAGTACGCCTTCGCCTTTGCGCCGCCGTGGATTTGTAGCCCGATGATGCCCGAGCGCTCGACCTTCTCGTCTTCCTCGGTGTAGTCCACGGTGAGCGTGCCGTTGAGCCACAGTTTGATGCGCGGCCCCTCGCACCGGATCACGTACTCGTTCCAGTCCTCGTGCTTCACCAACTTCTCGATCACCTTCGGGTCCGGCTTCGCGAGCACCTTGTTGCGGCGGCTCTCGTCGTACAGCGAGCCCCAGTAGTCCTGGCCCAAGTCCGCCTGATAGCCGCTCACCTCGTGGTGCTTCGGGATGCGTTTCGTGCGGAACTGCACCCCCGCGTTCGCCTTCGCCTTGTCCCCGGTCAGCTTGAACGTGACCTTCAGTTCAAAGTTCTCGTAGGTCTTGGTGGTGCAGAGAAATTCGTTCCGCGGGACGGTGTCCGTGAGGCTGCCGGCGGTGATGGCGCCGTCCTCCACTTTCCACGTCTTGTCGGTGTCTCCTTCCCACCCCGCGAGCGTCTTCCCGTCGAACAGCGGAACCGGCTTCTCCGCGGCGCGCGTGGTCGCGCCGATGAGGAGGAAGGCACAGCACAGAATGCGCGACATAGGAACGCCCAAGAGGAGGAAGAAATTCGGCCCCTGCGGGTCCGACGCTAAACGTCTCTGGCTGATGCGCGAAGGTGGTTCATGCGATCCGCCACTTCGCCACAACACCCTCGTCGATTGATAGCCCTAACCCCGATTCGGCGCCTGGTGACATCTTACCGGCTTCGATCTTCACGCCGCCGGTGAACACGTCGCGGAACCACGACACCGAATCGACGTGCGGCACCGACGCCAGCCCGCACGCGAGGTGGACGCCGACCTCCGGCATCCGCACCGGCGACACCGCCACGTGATACGCCTCCGCCACCGCCGCCACCTTCAGCAACGGCGTGATGCCACCGAGCCGACACAGATCGGGCCGGACGGTGCGAATGGTGCCGTCGCGGATGACGCGGAAGAACGCGTCGCGCGAATCGAACTGCGCGCCGACCGCGAGCGGCACCTCGGCGAGGCGCGCGAGCTTCTCGTAGCCGATCGCGTCCGCACCGGGGATCGGGTCTTCAAACACATCGACGCCCACGTCCTCGAAGAAGTGCGTGAGCGCGAGTGCCGTACTCAGGTCGAACCGGCTGTCGGCAGTGACCGCCATCCAGCCGTCTTCACCGAGGCCGTCCTGAATCTCGCGGACGCGCTCGGCGTCGGCTTGCACATCGCCGGCGCC
>CANLGS010000285.1 GCA_947490035.1 Gemmataceae bacterium | reverse complement strand
GTCGCCGTTCACTTCGAGGCACACGCCCAACCCGACCGAGTTGTCGGGGTGGATGCAGCAGATCACGCGGTTGCCGACGACGAGCGGTTCCTGAGCCGTGATCCCTTTGCGCCCCTGCTTGGTCTTCAGGTCCTCGTCGGAGAACTGGTGCTTCCACAACACCTTCCCCGTGGCGGGGGCGATGCCGAGTACCGCGTTGCCGCACGAGAACACGAGGCACGGCTTGCCGTTCATCGTGCAAGCGGTCGGGGCGGCCCAGTACCCGCCGCCGATCTGCGCCGACGGGTGGTAGACGCGCCACACTTCTTTCCCCGTCGTCTTGTCGAATGCGAGTAGGAGGCCCGGTTCTGCGGGCTTGGTGTCCTTCGGCACCTTGTCCGCCGGGATGCGAGCCGGCACGATGACCAGATCGTCCACGAGGAGCGGGGAGGAGGCGTACCCGTAGGTCACGGTCTGCGCGCCCAGTTCCTTCATCAGGAGCTTCTGCCAGACGACCTTTCCGGTCGCGGCTTCGAGGCAGTACAGTTCGGCCCCCTGCCCGAACACGTAGACGTGCTTGCCCTGAACGGTCGGCGTCGAGCGCGCCCCCGGGAAACTCTTGTCGACGGCAGTCGAGCTCACGAACTCCCACACCGGCTTGCCCGTCTCCGCGTCGAGACACTGAACGACTTCCTGCAAGGAGTCCTTCTTGGCCGGATCCTTCGGCAGCAGCCCCAGTGTGTACAGGCGGTCCTTGACGACCGCAACGGACGAGTACCCGCGCCCGACGGGCACCTTCCAGAGCACCTTCGGGCCGTCGGCCGGCCACCGGGTCAGCCACCCGGTTTCGCGCGAGACGCCGTCGCGGTTCGGCCCCCGGAACTGCGGCCAGTCGTCCGCACGGGCGTCCGTGGACCCGCAGGCAACAAGCCACAGGGCCGCGCCGCAAAACACCCGTCGGAAGGCAGTCGTGGTCATGCCGTGCTCTAGTGATTGAACCGGAACTCGGGGCTGTTGAGGAGCGCCCAGACCATTTGCTGAAGAGCCGCGTCCGGGCGATCCTTGCGGCGTTCCAGGTACGACTCGAAGAGTTCGTACTCGGCGGCGGCCGGCGGGCGCGACAGCACGGCCCAGACCGCCTCGGTGATCTGCGCCTTGCGGTCGCTCGCCTTTTTCAGTGTCGGGAGCAACTGGGCGCCGATCGTCTTGTTGAGGCCCGGGTCGTTGCTCAGCCGCATCGACTCGTTGACCGGGATCGGGATGTCGTCGCGCGGGTACTGGATCAGGCTCTCCAGCGGCCGCGCGGCATTTTCAAGGGCGGCCAGAGCCTTCTCGCGGGCCTCGGAGGTCTTGTCCCGGCCGATCAGCGCCGGGTTGTTGGCGAGTTGGAACGATGCCGCCCACTGCGCCGGCGTCAGTGGCCGGACGGACCCCACCGCGAACAGCTCCGGGGCCGGCACCGGGTCGCCCTTCCACTCGCTGCTGCGGGCGTAGGCCTTGGTGGAGACGAGCCCCGCGATGAGCCGCTTCAGGTCGTAGTCGTGGGCGATGAAGTCGCGGGTCAGCCACGCGAGCAACTCGGGGTGGCTGCCGGGGTTGTTGGCGTGCATCTGGTCCACCCGCATCACCAGTCCGTAGCCGTAAAAGCGGAACCAGAGGCGGTTCACCATCGCCCGGGCGAACAGGTCGCGGTTCTCCGGTTTCAGTGCCAGGTCCGCCAACTTCTCGCGGGCCCGGAACTTCGACTGCGGGGGCACCACCTTGTCCTTCGCGTACGCCTTGCCGAGTTGCTCGATGGACTTGGTCTCCTCCTGGATGGCCTTCGCCAGGTCGTCGGCGGGTTCGGCCCCGCGGTCGACCGTCTGGCCGTTCAGGAACATCATCTTCACCGGCCGGGCGGCACCGACCTTCGGCTTGAAATCGGCCGGCTTCACGAACCGGCGCTCCAGTAGGTTGCCCTGGAAGTCGTAGGACGCGGCGAAGAACTCGCGCATCCCGAAGAAGTAGTCCTGGGTCAGCGACTTCAGGTACGGGTGGGTGTGGCACTGGGCGCAACTGATGTTCAACCCGAAGAACACGCTGCTGATATCCCGGGTGAGGGCATCGCGGTCCTTGAGACGCCGTGTGATATACTGTTCGGGTTTTGCCGGGTGCGGCGTCTCGGCGGCGCCGATCAGGTCGCGGAACATACGGTCCCACAGGCGTCCCTCCTTGAACGCCGCCAGGAGGTACGGGCGGACGCTCCCGCCGTCGCCGTTGTCGTTGCGGAGGAAGGCGTCGAACTCGTTCGCGTTGTGGCGGACGAACTCGGGTGACGCGACCAACTCCGCAACGAGCTTGTCGCGCTTCTTCGGGTCGGTCGAGTCGATGTACTCGCGGGCCTCGGAGGGGGTCGGGATGCGGCCGGCGAGGTCGAGGTACAGGCGGCGGACGAGCGTCGCGTCGTCGGCCTGCGGGGCCGGGGTGACCTTCGCCTTCTGCAACTGCTGATCGACGTGGTGGTCGATCACGTCGGGCACGGGTCGATCGGCGGGAAGGAGTTCTGCTGCGTGCGCGCGCGTCGTAAGCGACAGCAGCAGTCCGACCAGCAGCAGACGAACCTGCACGTGGTGGACGTACATGACTAATCTCCGTGCAGGTGTTTCAGGCACATTCCCATTTGGCCACCAGGCCGCGACCAACGGTGTAGATGACATCGTGGTTCTCACTGACAGCCAACCCGAAACTCGGCGCGGGGCTGGGAATGTCCTTCACCACGCTCTTCTGCTTCAGGTCGTAGAAGGTCATTGAAGTCTTCTGCTGTGCGCCGCCGACGAGGGCCAGCAGCCACCCCGAGCGGGGATGAAACCAGAGCGTTTCGTACTGGAGGTTGGTGCCGGCCTTCATCTCGTGCGTGAGCTTGCCGGCCTTCCAGTCGTAGACCTGCACCAGACCGGGACCGTTGATGATGGCCACGTCGGTGTTCTGCATGCCGCCAAGAGCCAACGACTGACCGTCAGGGGAGAACGCCAGCGCCCGGAGGCCACCGTAGGGATGATTGTTGCGGTCCCAGTCCAACTTGTAAAACGTCTTCGCGTCGAGCCGCGCCGCTTCTTTCCCGTTGGCGACTTCCCACACGATGACCTGACACAACTCGTCGGCGGCGGCGAGGAACTTGCCGTCCGGGGAGAAGGCACAGGCGTAGAGCTTGTTGGGGTAGTCGTACCGCGGCAGACGCAGTTCGTGGCCTTTCAGTTCGCGCGTCATCTTGCCGTTCCCGACATCCCAAAGTTTGCAGGTCATATCATCGGAAACGCTGGCGACCGAACTCTGATCGGGACTGAGAGCCAGTTGGCGAATCCAGCGCTGGTGCGCGTCCACCGTGCGAGCCGGCTGGCGCTTCTCCACATCCCACCAGATGAGTTTGCGGTCCCAACCACCGGAGACGAGGGTCTTGCCGGCGAGGACCACGCCGCTGACGTAGCTGCGGTGTCCCTCGAGTGCGACCGGTTGCGGCTTCTCCGCGGACATATCGAGGAAGTAGACCCGGAAGTCGCTGCTCCCGATCCAGAGTTGCTCGCTATTGGGGACCCGGGTCACGCAGAGCAGATCCGCCGCAATCTTGACGCTTTTCGTCACCTTGAGCTTGTCGAAATTCCAGGCGTGCATGGTCGCATCTCCGCAATCAAGGGTCGGACCCGATTCAAGCGAGGACTTCGGCAATCGGCCGGGTGTCATAGGGGGTGAGGGGCACGGGCCGACCGTCAGGCGTGAGGTACTCCTTCTGGTGGTCAATCCCCAGCGCGGCGAAGATGGTCGCGAAGAACTCCGACGCCGTCACCTTGTTCTCGGCCACATCGGTGCCGTTGGCGTTGGTCTTGCCGTACACGACCCCGGGCTTGACGCCGCAACCGGAGAGGGCGACGCTCCAGCACTTCCCCCAGTGGTCCCGACCGCGCATGGTGTTGATCTGCGGCGTCCGCCCCATTTCCGAGAAGGTGATGACCAAGGTGTTCTTGAGCAGCCCGCGATCCTCCAGATCATCGAGAAGGGTGGACATCACCCGGTCGAGGTCGGGCACGAGGGAGGCGTGGATGTCGAAGTTCTCGCCGTGACTGTCCCACCACCCCCGGTTGAGCCGAACGAACGGGACGCCCGCCTCGACGAGCCGACGGGCCGCCAGCGCCTGCTGTCCGAACAGCGAGTTCCCGTAACGGTCGCGGATCTTCTGGGGTTCCTGGGAGATGTCGAAGAGGTTCTCGCTGGCCATCAAGCCGCGGACCCGGCTGTAGGCCGTGTGGTGGCTGGCGAGGACAGGGTCGCGCCGGCGCCCGGCGAGGAAGGTCTGACTGAGCTGGTCCTGAAGGGCCGCGCGCTCTCGGTGGTCCGTGTCCGTCAGGGACGGGGGGAGTTTGTTCGCCTCCGGGGCGAACTTGTTGAGAATGTTGATCGGCTCGTACCGGCCGCCGAGGTAGCCGGCGAAGTCGATCTGGACGTTGTTATTGAAGCCGACGTAGGTGGTGTAGAACCCGACGTGATCGGGCACCTGGCTGTCGGGCTGGCAGAGTTCTTTCGACAGCATGCAGCCCAGCGAGGGCGTTTTGAGCGTGCCGATGTCCGAGCGCTCCCCGCGGAGCAAGGCATCGACGAGCGGGCCGCCGTGATCCGCGCTCCGGGTGCTGAGCGAGCGGATGACGGCGGTGTGCCGATTCAGCCGCTTCGCCATCTCCGGCATCAGCTCGCAGATGCGAACCCCCGGCACACTGGTCTGGATGGTTTGAAACGGGCCGCCGGTGTTCGTACCGGGTTTGGGGTCCCACGTCTCGAACTGGCTGGCCCCCCCGGAGAGGAAGATGAGGATGGCGCGTTTCTGATCCTTCTTCAACTTCTCGACCACGGGCGGGGCGGCGAGCGCGTTCAGGCCCAGCGTACTGCCGGCGACCAACCCGGCCGTCGAGCCGAAAAAGGCACGCCGGCTCAGGTCGTGGTCGGGTGAGCCACAAGATCGTCGATTCACGGGAAGAAGCATTGAACCCACCTCCATCTGGTTCATCCCCATGTGCAAGGGGAATGTGTGTCACTTCTGCAACCGCCAGCAGAACACCTTCTTGCGGCCGACGGCGACGAGCGTGTCCGCGGTCGCGTTCAGCGCCAGGTCGTAGAGGGGCGTGTTCGACGTGATCTCTTGAAGCACCGACGCCTTCTCGACGTCGAGGATCAGCACCTTCTTTCCCTCGCCGGCGCCGGTCGCGGCGAACAGCCACGGCTCCTTCGGGTGGAACGCGATGGCCTCGAAGAAGGCGTTGACCTTCACCGGGATGTCCTGGGTCATTTTCCCGGCCTTCCAGTCGAAGACTTGCACGAGAGCCTTGCTGTTGCTGATCGTGGAGGTGTCGCCACCGATGTTGCCCGCGAGGGCGAGTCGCGAGCCGTCCGGCGAGAAAGCCAGGGCACGGCAGCCGCCGTAGGTGTGCCCGTTCCCGTCGCCCGTGAACAGCAGTGGTGCCCGCACCTTGCCGACCTGCTTCCCGGTGGCGGTGTCCCAGACGAACGCGGTCCCGGTCTGGTCGCCGGTCGCCAGGTGCTTGCCGTCGGGCGAGAAGCGGCAGCAGTACAGCTTGGATGCGAAGCCGAGCCCCGTCAGTTTGTCATGGCCAACGAACTCGTGCAGCAACTTGCCGGAGTCTGCCTCCCAAAGCCGGCAGACCATGTCGTCGCCGGCACTCGCGACCAGCTTGCCGTCGGGCGAAGTGGCCACGCTCCTAACCCACTTCTTGTCGTGCGGCTCGGCTGCGCGGACCTTCTCGCGTGTGTCCGCGTTCCACCAGATCAACTGATGGTCCGAACCCCCGGAGACGAGGGACTTGCCCGCGAGCGCCAGCCCGCTCACGTAGCCGGCATGAGCGGCCCACGTCACCGGCGTCGGCTTCGCCTCGTCGAAGTCGATGAGGTAGATCTTCCCGTCCGTGCCACCCGCGTAGACCTTCGCGGTGCCGGGAACGGCTGCCACAGCCAGGAGGTCGCAGCCCACGGCGACCTCACGCACCAGCTTCACGTCCACCACCGGCGCGGCGGGCGGCGCGACCGGCTCCTTTTTCTGCTGCG
>CANLGS010000284.1 GCA_947490035.1 Gemmataceae bacterium | reverse complement strand
GGTCTGACACCCGACGATGCCATCATCGCGGCGACGGCGATAGAACACTCGTTACCGCTGTGTACGCTCGACCCGGCGCGGTTCGCCGCCGTGCCCGGACTCAACGCGATTTCACCCTACTGACCCGAGAACGATCATGATCGGCACGACGCTGAACCCGCGACAGTTCCTCGACCGCGTGGCCCTCGAACTCGGCCGCATCGACCCGGCCGAGATTCAGAAGCTGTCCGACCTCGTTCACGAGCGGTACGTCGCCGGGCGGTTCGTGTTCGTGATCGGCAACGGCGGCAGCGGCTCGAACGCGTCGCACTTCTGCGAGGACATGGGCAAGGGCACGATCGCGCGCGAGTTCTTCGACGACGACACGAAGAAGCGGCTGAAGGTGCTGAGTCTGACCGACAACACGCCGTACATCCTCGCGTGGGGCAACGACGAGGGGTTCGACCGCGTGTTCGTGGAGCAGTTGAAGAACCTCGCGTCGCCGGGGGATTTGCTGGTCGCGATCAGCGGCAGCGGGAACAGCCCGAACGTCATTCGCGCGGTCGAGTGGGCGAACAACCGCGGGCTGACCACGTTCGGCTGCACCGGGTTCACCGGCGGCAAGCTCCGCGGGCTGGCGCACCACGGGTTGCACGTCCCGCTCGACGACATGGGCATCGTCGAGTCGATCCACCTGACCGCGTTCCACTGGGTCGTGGACGACACCTACCGGCGAATTAGCATGTGAAGAGAGTATTCACCGCAGAGACCGCGGAGAGAAAGCAGAGAGTTGAAGACTGAGTGTCTTTGAACTCTCCTCGTTTTCTCTCCGGTCTCCGCGGTCTCTCCGGTGAATACTCTTCTCTCACCACCTCTTTTCCATCATCTCGACGATCTTCACCGCGATCTGGTCGTGGACGCGCTTCGAGGCCGAGGCGCTGCTCTCGCCCAACTCCGGGATGAGCCGGCCGGTGGCGACGAGGCGCACCGGCCTGGCGACTTCGAGCGGCGTCAGGTCGGGGACCACCGGCACGTTCGGGTCGAACGGCACCGGCGGTCCGTCGAGCTGAGGGTCGGGCACGCCGGGGCGCACCGGGCGGCGCGGGTTCGACAGGATCGTGCCGTCGCGCAGGTCGCGCCACACCACGTCCACCGACACCTGGATTTCGGCCTCGCGCACCTGGTTCTGCTGGTTCTGGTTGAGCAGGTTCTTCTGGATCGAGACGATGTTGCCGAGCAGTTCGGTGTCGGCCTTCGACACGTCGGAGGTGACGCGGAACGCGCTCGTCTTGCCGATCTCGCGGACCACCGCCTGCGTCACGTCCACCTCGAACCGGCGGTACGGCGTGGTCTGGAACGCGCGGTTGTTGAACAGCGGCACGTACACGGTTTTGATGTTCGGGTCGTAGATCGCGTCCGCGCCGACCTGGTAGCCGAATACCTTGAACCCGTTCTGGCACCCGGTCGCGGCGGCGAGCGCGGGCAGGCCCAGTGTGAGCAGTTGGCGGCGGGTCATGCGAACCATGAGTAGGTCGTGTTTGGGTGTTTGGTTGTTGTCTTGTCGCACAGGCTTCCAGCCTGTGTTCTTTGATTGAACGGCACACAGGCTGGAAGCCTGTGCCACAAGAACTATGGTCGCGTCCCACTTGTACCGTTGCCCGGTTGCGGAACAACCCCACCGGCGGGCATCAGCCCTGGGTCGATGCGGGCGCGGTCCTTCTCGCCGCCGGTCACCTTGTTCTTGCCCACAGCCCCATCGACCTTCGCCTTCACGATCGCGAACGGGTCGTTGCCCGGTTCCGGGTGGCCCTCCTGCATCAGCTTCACCAGCCGGTCCTTCTTCTCGGTCGCGAGGTCGGAATACTTCGTCCCCGCGTACCGGCGCCGAACGAGTTCGTAGTAGAAGACGGCGGAGCCGGGGTGCCCGGTGCGCTCGTAGTACTCGGCCGTCAGGAAGTCCTTCTCGGCCTGCTGCGAGCGGATCGCGAACTTGGCCCGCGTCAGCTTCTCGGCCATCGCGGGGTCGTTCACCAACTCCGGCACGGTGGCCTCGGCGACACTCACCAGATGGAGCGCTTCGGCGCACTTGCGGCCGTCGTACACGGCGCCGCCGGTCGCGTTGTTCTTCGCCTGGATCGCGAACGCGATGGCCTGCGGGCGCAGCGGGCTGTCGGCGTGCAGTTCGACCATCTGGCTGAAGAACTGGTCGGCCTCGCTGAAGTTGCCGCGGATGAAGTTGATGTACCCGCACCAGAAGATCGCTTTGTCCGCGGTCGGCCCGGTGATGTCGTGCGTGTGGATGCGCACGAGCGCTTCGAGCGTGCGGCCCTCCTGGTCGATCTGCGGTCGGGTGCGGTCGCCGGGGTGCGGCACGCCGGGGCGCCAGCGGAGCACGCCCTTCTCGCTCGCCGACCGCTTCTCGAGTTCGGCGCGCAGGTCGTCGAGCCAGTAGTCGCAGATCTTGAACATCTGGGCGCAGCAGTCGCGGCGGTACGCGCCGGTGGGGAAGTCGAGCAGCACCTTGTGGTAGGTGTCGCACGCCTCCGGGTACTGGCCGAGTTGGTAGCGGCACTCGGCCTGCATGAACCGGGCGCGCTCCGCGAGTACGGCGGGATTGCTCTGGTTGTCCGCGAGGGTGCGGAAATTGCCGAGCGCCTTCTCGTACTGCTTGTCCTGGTAGAGGCGTTCGGCCGCGGCGAGTTTCTCCTCGGCGTGCGGGTCGTCGTAGTGCGAGCCGACGGCCTGCGCGATGGCGGTGCCGGCGCGCTCCTTGAAGCTGCGCGCGGTGTGGCACCCTGGCGCGACGAGCAGCGCGAGCGCCGCGACCAGCACGCCGGTGCGACCCGGTCGGAACGTCCTGTCGGCTGGCTTCGGCATCCTAGCGTTCCCCCGGTCCCCGGTCCGATCAGCGTCCGTCCACGTAACGGAGCAGGCGCGGGCGCCGGCCCAGTACGCAACTCACCGCGTACCCCAACAACTGCCGCACTTCCGCCCGCGACTCCGCGGGCAGTTGAGGTGCGTCCCCGCCTTCGCTCAGTACGCGAAGGCTTTCGAGTGCTTCGCCCGACGCCATGCGCCGGTCGGCGACCGCCGGCCCGCACTCCGGGCACAGCACGCCGCCGGCCAGCGGGCTGAAGAACGCGCGGGCGTTCCGGTTCAGCCGCTCCCGTCCGCAGGTGGCGCACGCATCGAGTCGCGGGCTATATCCCAGCTCATGAAGCCACACAAGTTCAAATGCCGACACCGCGGCGGGGAGATCGCCCTCTGGGTGAACCGCGACCGTGAGGGAGCGGGTGGACGCGACACCCGCTCCCTCACGGTCGCGGTTCACCTCCAGCGAGCGCAGTGTCTGAATTGCCGCGTCGAACAGCGGCACGTGCGGGTCGTAGTCCTGCGTGCCGTCGGCCAGCAACTCGGCGACGTAGTACCCCGCGTACAGCGCCGGGAGGTTCTGCCGCAGCGCCGGGAACTGCTCGTTCATCCGCGCTTCGGTTAGCAGATCGAGACCGCTGGCCTTGCGGATGAACACGACTTCGCACACGGTGAGCAGGTCGAACGCGACATCGAAGTTCGACTTCAGCCGGCGCCCGCCTTTGGCTAACGCGCGCACCTTGCCGAACTCGCGCGTGAACAGCGTGGCGATGCGGCTGGTCTCGCTCCAGTCGGTGCCGCGAACCACGATCGCGAGTGCTTTCTCGGCTGCCACGTTCCCCCGCCTGATTTTCCAAGCAAATCTGCTCTCGGCGATGCTGCGAGAGCCGACAGTATGATACATTGAAAACGGCAGACTGGTGACCGAGTTCGCCATTTCTGGTGACCTTGCTGGTGACCTTCGATGGACAATGACCCTTGGCCTTCGGTGGTTTCGTTTTCAGTGAGCGGTCGATGACGGACGGGTGGGTGATGCCCCACGCCTTGAGCCAGTCCGGGGCGGTGCGATTCTTCAACGTGGAGTGATAGAACGCGACGACCTGGGCGAGCAACTTCTGGTCGTCGGCGTTGGGGTTGAGGGTGAAGTCGTCCGACATTTCCGACGCCCTTCGGCGGTCCCTGGCGGGTGGTTGTGTTGGGGTGTATGCGGACGAGAGTTCCGTACCCGGAAGAGCGAATCGTCGGCGTCCGGGTTCGCCGTTGAACACGACACCGGCACGGGAAAACGATCCCCGTGCCGGCGTCCGAACCTGTTCCAGCCAAAGCCGGAATCAACAGGGGTTACGCGAGCGGGTCGTAGTCCGGGTCGTCCTCCGGTCCAGGCGGCACCGTCTCCACCGGCAGGAGCAGGAGCAAATCCTGTCGGTGCGCGACAACAGCCGCCTCCAGGCGTCCGGGCACCACGCCGGACGGGAGATCGACCTCGATGCGGTCGCCCCGGCGGACCAACTTCCCGTTCCCCTCCTTCACGACCCGAAACAGGTCCGTCAGACTCAACCCGCTCGGCGGTGCGAGCGAACGCACCACCCCCGACGCGGCGGGCGGTGCGAGCGAACGAACTACCTCCGGGCTGATTTCCGAGACGCGGCGGGCGGGTGGCACCAGGAGCGGCACGTCGCCTTTGTTCGTTTGTTCGCGGGGGTGCCAGCACTCGGCGGGCCGTCCCCCCGTGGTCGCCGTTTCCACCCGAACGAAGCCCTTGTCTCGGAGGCGCGCCAGCGCCTGCACCATCAGCGCGGCGGGCGTGTGCCCGCCCAACAGCTTGTGCAACCCCTTGCGGTTCACCCCCGGCTGCCGCCGGATCGCCACGAGCAGAGCCGTCTCCAGCGGGTCGGTCGTCTCTTGCCCCTCCTGTTGGAAAATCAGCCGCGCCGAGGCGTCGCAGTACCGCCACAGTGACAGGGCGGCGTTCAGGTGAGGTACGTCGATCACCGGCGTGCCGTCGAGTAGGGCGTACAGCATCGAGAGCCGCAGCACCTGGGCTTCGCCCCGCCCGGTGACAGCCCCGTACAGACCGGGGCGTTCGGCGGTCAGTTCCGGGTACACAGACCACCACAGCGACCGGGCTTCGGGACTGCGGCTCATGGTTCTGATCCGCGTCGCCGCCGCGACGACCTGGGCGAGCTTGCCCTTGATCGGCTGGAGATCGACCGCCGCACCGCCGTCCGGCAGCAACTTGCTCCTCCGCACCGCCGCCCAGAGGAAGCGGTTGCCGAACCCGTTGAAGATGTCCGTCTCGTCGAGGTACTGAACCAGTTCGGGGCGGGTGATGTGCCCCAAGATGGAGACGTGGGCATCGGTCGCCTGGACTTGGTTGTTCTTCGTCAGCGCGTTCAAATTGCCCTCGTCCCACGCCTGCCGGATCATCGGCGACAGGGTGTTGCCTTCGCGCCGTAGGACGCGGAGCGCCTGGGCGAACTCCGACTCGTTCACCAGCAACCGCTTGTCCACGACCCCACCCTCCTTCACGACCACTTGGTGCCCGTGACTGCCGTTCTTGTCTTTCGTCGCTTCGACGCCCTCGATGGGGTCACGGACAGCCCAGATCAGCCCTTCGCCGCTCGACAGCCCGGACACCACGCGGCGGGCTTTCCAGTCCGGGTCGATTGCGTCGAACAGGGACATCACCCGCCCCAGGCTGGTGCCCTTGCGCGCCCGCGAACTCTCGCCCACCAGCACGGCGAACAGGTTGACGTGGTGCGTGTTCCCCTCGACGGCGAAGCCGGGCGTCCGCCCGATGCAGTTGCCGAGGGTGACCAGCGCCGTCAGCAGAAGCCCCACCGGATCGGCTTCGGAGTGCGGTTCCACGAGTCGGACCAACTCGCCGACGGGTCCGTGGTACGCTTCGGCGGCGAGCGCCGGCCACGCGGGGGCTTGCGGCAGCGGGATGTCCTCGACCGGATCGGGCGGCGCGTGGGCGGGTCGGGCGTCGCGGTGCTTCTTCGCAAGGCTCTGGACTACCTTCACGACTTCAGCGTCCGGTAGCGCTGGGGTGCAGCGGTTCGCCCAATCGCGTGCCAGGGCGAGGATCGCGTCGGGTTCCTCGCCACGCCCCAGGTGGGCACCGACCAGCCGACACAACGAGTCGCGCCGCTGCCCCTCCCCCGTGCCGGGGGCGGTCGCAAGATCGGGCGAGTCGGTCAGCGTCAGGGTCATGCCCGGTGCCGAACGC
>CANLGS010000283.1 GCA_947490035.1 Gemmataceae bacterium | reverse complement strand
CTTGACCTTCGGCTTCGTCGGATCGACCACCGACTCCGTCGTGCGGAACCGGCCGAAGTGGTCGTACACCTCGAACGGCACGCCCAGCGGGTTCATCTGTTGGTGGCACCTCCAGCAGTACGCCTCGCGCGTCACCTCCAGGCGCGCGCGGAGCGTCTTCTCCGGGGCGTCGGGGAGCATCGCGTTGACCGTGATCGGCAGGTCCGGGATCGTGCCGCCGAGGAGGCGCTCGCGCACCCACTTGCCGCGCAAGATCGGGTGGTTGTCGGTGTTCTCGGAATGCGCCACCAGCCAACTCGGCTGCGTCAGAATGCCCATCCGCTGACCGGCGGGCATGTCGATCGGCTGCACCGCCGGGTCCGGCCGGGCGTCGAGGTTGTACGACAGGTACGCGTCGCCGCTGATGACAAGAGACTCTTGATAGTTGAGCCGCGTGCCTTTCGGCTTCTGGTCGTAACCGACGAAGCTCTTGCGGGTCGTCAGCAGTTCGACCAGCACGTTCTTGTCGCGGGCGAGAACGTACTCGACCAGCCGGTCCGTGTCGCGGACGAGTACGTACGGGGCGTGGTCCTTGAAATCGGACTTGTTCTTGAACACGTCCTGGGCCGTGTGGTAGCCGAAGTACTCCTGAAAGAAGCGGAGGACGCGCGGCTTCTGGTACTGCGGGTCGTCCAGCAGCCGCGCCACTTCCTTGCGCACGCCGTCGGCGGTGTCCAGCCGGCCGCTCTCGGCCGCCGCGCGGAGGGCCGCGTCCGGGCGCTGGTCGGTGAAGGCGTACGACAGCGCGAACGCGACCTCCCGCGGTGCCAGCCGCGACCGGCCGTGCGCGTCCGGCTTGCCGTCGCCCAGTTCGATCCGGTACAGCGCTTCGGGCAACAGCAGCACCGCCATCAGCGCGGTGCGGACGCCCACGGTCCGGCCCGCGGCCTTGACGTTCTTCGCCATCAGCGCGGTGAACTCCTTCACCTCGTCTGCGGTCGGCTCGCGCTGGAGCACGTACTTGAACTGGAGGCGAATACCGGCTTCCATCTCGGCCCGGCTCGGCGGCTCGGTGCCCGTGACCAGCGCGATCAGTTCCTTCGACGGCTTGGGGGCGCTCGTGGGCGGGCCTTTCCGGGTGCCGGCCGTGGTCTGAAACTCCACGATCGTCGCCGCGTTGTTCAGGAGCTGGGTGATCGTCGGCTCGTCGATCTGGAGCAGCGCCGAGAAGTCGTTGAAGCCGTGGCCGCCCGAACCGAACGGCTGGATGATCGCATCGCCCCCGCCCTTCTTGCCCGCGTCGCGGGTGTCGATCAGGCCCGACGTGAGGCCGGTGTAGCCGAACGAACTGAGCCGCCACACCCGCGCCGGCGAACTCGCGACGCCGCCGGGGCGCGGGGCGAACAGGTCGGCATGATCGGCGCGGTTGCCGAACCGCGGGTGGTTGAAGTCGGGCGGCTGGCGGAGCGCGACCTTGCCGTTGGCCGTCAGCCCGTCGGTCAAGAAATCGACCACGCGCTGCAGGTCCGCGACCGGCGGGCGCGGCCGCTTCGGCGGCGGCATCGCGCCCGCCAGCAGCTTCGCGCGCACGTCGTTCCACACTTGCGCGTCCCGGCCCTTGACGAGATCGCCGTCGAGCGCGTCGAGCCGCAGCTTGCCGTCCTGCCGGTCCGGGCCGTGACACGTGAGGCAGTGCCGTTCGAGGAACGGCGCGACCGCCTTCTGGAACTCCGCCGCCCGCGCCGGTGCTTCCGCCGCGGCCCCGTAGCCGCCCCACGCGAGCAGGGCGGTGAACACCGCCGCGACGCCGACCGTCGTTCGAGCAATCCGTCCGTACATGAGCGCTACCTCACCCGATTGGCGAACGCGAATCATCCCCGTTCAACCCCGCACGGAGAGTAGTGCCCCGAACGCGGGCGGGCGGTCCATCATTTTCCGGCGGTTTCGGCCGGTTCGGTTGTGCGGGCACGTATTATATCTTTTTGTCCACTACTGAACCAGCGAACATATGAGCCGGCCGCGCGCGCCGCGACGATGAGAGAGTAATGTTGTTCCTGTGTCTCAGTCCCACCGTCCTCTAAAGGAGGAAATCACCATGTTCGAAGTGCGCAAGGCGAAGCGGCAGCGCCGCCCGCTGAAGATCAGCATCGAAGGGCTGTCCGGTTCCGGCAAGACGTTCAGCGCGCTCCGGCTCGCGTTCGCCATGAAGCGCGCCGGCATCGGGAAGAAGATCGTCGTCGCGGACAGCGAGAACGAGAGCGCCGGCCTGTACGACGGCGTGCAGATGGACGGCGAGAAGTGGGAGTACGAGGTGTGCCCCATCCCGCACACAGCGCAGCACCCGGTCGGCTACGCCGAGTGCTACGAGTACCTCGTCGGGGCCGGGTTCGACATCGTCATCTTCGACAGCCTGTCGCACGCCTGGCACGGCGCGATGGAGAAGGTGGATACCTACGCGCGGGCCAACCGCGGCGACAAGTTCGGCGGCTGGGCGCAGGTCACGCCGGAGCAGCGCAAGATGCTCACCACCATGACCGACCCGCGCTCGCACTGCATCGCGACGATGCGCGTGAAGTCCGAGTACGAGCGCATCGACGACGCGGGCAAGACGAAGATCAAGAAGGTGGGCATGAAGACCGACCAGCGCGAGAACACCGAGTACGAGTTCGACGCCGTGATTCGCTTGGAGGTGGAGAACCACGCGGCCCGCGTCGAGAAGGTGCGCGGCTGCACCGCGATGGACGGCAAGACGTGCGACCACCCCGGCCCGACGTTCTGGAAGCCGCTGTTCGACTGGTGGCTGTCGGCCGAACCGGTGGACGCGGCGGTGTCGCCCGAAGACCAGCACCGCCGACTGCTCAACGCCGCGAAGACGCTGCCGGACCTGGCGACGGTGTGGGGCGCGATCCCGAAGGTGCTCCAGTCGCGGCTCGCCGACGACAAGGACCGGCGCAAGGCGGCGCTCGCGTCGAAGGTGAAGGTGCCCGCGACCGCCGGCGCGAAGGCGCTGCCGGGCCTGCCGGACGACGACGACGCGCTGTTCCCGGCCGGCGCGCGCGTAGGGGATTGAGAACGGAAGAAGAGGAGCCGCAGATGACGCAGACAGACGCAGATCAAGACAGCAGACAGAAGATTGTTCTTAAAACACTCTTCGTCGTGGTCTTGATCTGCGTCTGTCTGCGTCATCTGCGGCTCTTCTGCTTTTGAACCGCCTCGTCACTTCACGGTCAGCAGCTTGTCTTCCTTCGGGAAGGTCTCAAGCACCAGCCCCTTGAACTGCACCTCCTGCGGCACCGAGTTCGAGTGCAGTTGCAGGCCGATCGGCGCCTCCTTGATGCGGTCCGGCAAGGGGTCGCGCCAATCTACAACCGCGACGCCGTTCACCGCGACGCGGACGCGGTTGCCCTGCGCCAGAATCTCGATGTCGTTCCAGTCGTGCTGCTTGCCCATACCGGCCTTCTTCGCCGGGGCGCTGTCAACCGGCAGGCCGTTGCGCCCGAACAGGTCGTACATGCCGTACCCGGACGGGAACATCACCAGATGGCCCTTGTACGTGTGTTCGGTGCGGTCCTTCTTCGGGTCCGTCACCTTGCCGTCGGCCTTGGGGTACACCTCGCCCCAGAAGCTCACGCCCGAGTGCATTTCCGACGTGACCAGCTTCGACGCGAACTTCAGCCGGAAGTCGGTGTACTTGTCCTTCGTCAGCAGGTAGGTGCTGTACTTCAGCGCCTCCGTGTTCTTCGCGACGATCACGCCGTCCTTCACCGACCACAGGTCTTCGTAGCCCTCCCAGCCTTTGAGGGTCTTGCCGTCGAACAGGTTGATCGTCTCCGACTTGCCCTCGCGCGGCTTCACGACCGGGGCTTCCTTCGGCGGGTCTTTCTTGTCAACGGGCTTCTTCTCCTGGCCGACCGCGACACCGGCGGCGAGGACGAGCAGCAGCGAAACGAACCGACACATGGGGAGAGTTCCTTCGA
Organism: Gemmataceae bacterium; assembly: GCA_947490035.1. Classification (GTDB taxonomy): domain Bacteria; phylum Planctomycetota; class Planctomycetia; order Gemmatales; family Gemmataceae; genus Gemmata. The sequence continues at coordinate 2,129 of CANLGS010000283.1, read as the reverse complement.
GGGTGTGAGGGGCGACCGGCCGATGATACCACACCCGCGGCGCGGTTGGGGTTGCGGTCGTACACAATTTCGCCGTAAGAATTCCGGTCAACCATCTTGCGTTCGGAGCCGTTTATGAAGACCGCGACCACGCTCGTGCAGTCCGCGCTGAAGGTGTTCAACCTGCGCCTGGTGCGGCGCAACCGGTTCGACCGGCTGTGCGGCGTACTGGACGCGCGCATCACCGAAACCGGCTGGCTGGTGCGCGACATCCCCGCGTGGTACGAACCAATCGTCGGCGAGCCGGGCGTGAACCTCGCGCTCCGCGACCTCATCCGTCCCGGCGACGTGTGTTTCGACGTGGGCGCGTTCGACGGCGCGCTCGCGCAGGTGATGGCCCGCGCCGCCGGGCCGCGCGGCACCGTGTGCGCATTCGAGGCCAACCCCGGAATGCTCGCGAAGTTGACCAACAACTGTAGCGCGAACGTGCTGAATACCGTTCACCTGACGCACGCGGCCGTGTGGCACACGACCGGCGAGTGGGTGACGATGCTGATCCCGCCCGGCGTGCCGGCCGCGGCCACCGTGACCGGCACCGTGGACGCCGACACCCGGGAAATGGCAATCCCCACACTCGCGCTCGATGACTTCGCGGAGCGCCACGGGCTGTTCCCGAACGTGGTGAAGATGGACATCGAAGGTGCCGAGTTCCACGCGCTCACCGGCTTCAAGAACACACTCGCGCGCCACAAGCCGCACCTCGTCCTCGAACACCGGACGCACGAGATGCACGCGCTCGACTTCGTGCGGGGTCTCGGCTACGAGGTGTTCGACTGTAGCTCCTACGAAGACATTCACGCCGCGACCGACTTCCCGGCGAACTCCTCCGTTCGCAACGTCGTCTGCATCCACCGCGACCGGTTGCACGAAACCGCCTACGCGAACCGCAAAGCGCGGCGCCTGACGCAGGAGTTCGCGGGCGCTGATCTCGCGCGCCCCGACGCGACGACCTGTGAGTTGCAGGTGCGGTTGCCCGCCGGGCGGTACGTCGCGGAGATCGACCTGACCGCGGACAAGGACAGCACGCTCGCCTTTGAAGTGAGCTTCGACCGCCTTCCGCGCGGCAAGTGGCATGTGGTCGCGTGGTGGTTCCTGGCGAACGCCCGCGACCTGCCGTTCCACCTGCCGCGCGAAACGACCGTCACGCTTCGCGTGTCGCAGGTCGAAGGGCCGGGCGCGGTGCGCCTCGACCGACTGAAACTGTTCGCGGTGGACGGCGTGTGCCCGGTGCCCGGTCTGGGCGAGGTGCTGTGATCCGCGGGCCGGTCGTGGCTTCGCTCGCGCGGCGTGGTACATTAGGATGAGCAGCCAGAACCCCTCCCCAACCCCTCCCCTAAGAAGGGAGGGGCTTAAACGCGGACGCTGCGCGTTCGCCGTCTTCGTCTGAAGCCCCTCCCTTCTTAGGGGAGGGGTTTGGGCTGGACACCACCGCCCATGACCGACCCCGACGAAACCGCTCTGTTCCGCGCGATAGTCCGCAACCCGGACGACGACACCGCGCGCCTCGTGTACGCCGACTGGCTACAAGAGAACGGGCGCGACGAGGAAGGCGAGTTCGTCCGCACGCAGTGCCAGTTCGCGTCCGCGCACCCGGATGACGCGGAGTACCCGGCGCTCGTGGACCGCGACGAGGAACTGCGCCTGTGGCTCAGCGCGCACGCGCCCGGCCCGCGACCGACGTTCCCCGGCGGCCTGTCGGTGGACGGCGCGAAGCTGTGGTGGTGGCAGTCACATCGCGGGTTCCCGCGCTTCCTCGAATTCGACGGCTACGAGCGGTACGGCGTGAAGGCGATGCGCGCCCTCGCGGCCGGGCTGGCGCGGGCGTTCGACGCGCTGCCGACGCGCTGGCTGGTCGTGCGGTACATTACCGTCGCGCAACTGGTCGCGCTGCTCAAGCAGCCGGTCCTGGCCGGGCTGTCGCACCTCACAGTCCAGATGCACGCGCCCGGCGACGAGGGCACCGCGGTGACGAAGGCGCTGGCGGGGTGCAAACACCTGCGGAACCTGCGCGGGCTGTCGCTCGCGGTCCCGTTCGGCGATGCCGGGTGCGAATCGTTGGCCGGCGCCCACTGGGGCAACCTGGAATGGTT
>CANLGS010000282.1 GCA_947490035.1 Gemmataceae bacterium | reverse complement strand
GAGCTTGTGTTCGGCGTGGGCGCGGTACAGTTCGGCGGGGCTGTGGAACACCATGCCGTCGCCGGCCTCGACCGCCTCGTCCTCGGCGCCGCGGCTCGCGGTGAGGTAGTAGCACCCCATCACGATGTCCTGCGACGGCGTGATGATCGGGTTGCCGTTCGCCGGGCTGAAGATGTTGTTCGTGGACATCATCAGCACCGTGGCTTCGACCTGCGCTTCAATCGAAAGCGGCAGGTGAACGGCCATCTGGTCGCCGTCGAAGTCGGCGTTGAAGCCCTTGCACACGAGCGGGTGGATGCGGATCGCGTTGCCTTCGATCAGCACCGGCTCGAACGCCTGGATGCCCATCCGGTGCAGCGTCGGCGCGCGGTTCAGCATGACCGGGTGGTTCTTGGTCACCTCTTCGAGGATGTCGTAGACGACCTCGTCCTTGCGCTCCAGCATCTTCTTCGCGGACTTGATCGTGTCCGCGTGGTTCAGCTCCTTCAGCCGGCGGATGATGAACGGCTGGAACAGTTCCAGTGCGATCTTCTTCGGCAGGCCGCACTGGTGGAGTTTGAGTTCCGGCCCGACGACGATGACCGAGCGCGCGGAGTAGTCAACGCGCTTGCCGAGCAAGTTCTCGCGGAACCGGCCCTGCTTACCCTTAATCATATCGGTGAGCGACTTCAGCGGGCGATTGCTCGAACCCAGCACCGGGCGCTTGCAGCGGTTGTTGTCGAACAGCGCATCGACGGACTGCTGGAGCATCCGCTTCTCGTTGCGAATGATGACTTCCGGCGCGTTCAGATCGACCAGCTTCTTGAGCCGGTTGTTGCGGTTGATGATGCGGCGGTACAGGTCGTTCAAGTCGCTCGTGGCGAAGTTACCCGAATCGAGCAGCACGAGCGGTCGCAGGTCCGGCGGAATGACCGGGATGCACTCCAGCACCATCCACTCGCACTTGTTGGACGAGTCGCGCAGCGCCTCCACCGTCTTCAGCCGCTTCACCAACTCCTTCTCGCGCTGCTTGGACTTCTTCTCGCCGCGATCCGTCTCCTTCTGGAGCCGCTCGCGCAGGTCGGTCGAGAGCTTGACGAGGTCGAGGTTCTCCAGCAACTTCTTGATGGCCTCGGCGCCCATGTCCACTTCGAAGGCGTCGCCGTGTGCGAGCCGCTTCTCCTTGTACTGCTCCTCGTTGAGGAGTTCGCGCTCCTTGAGCTTCGTCACCTCCGTGTCGCCCGGGTTGATGACGACGTAGTCCTGGAAGTAGATGATCTTCTCGAGCGCGGTGGTCTTCATGTCCAGCAGCGTGCCGAGGCGGGACGGCATGGCCTTGAAGAACCAGATGTGGACGACGTGCGCGGCCAGTTGGATGTGGCCCATGCGCTTGCGGCGGACGCGGCTGTGCGTCACCTTGACGCCGCAGCGGTCGCAGATCATGCCCTTGTACTTCATCCCGCGGTACTTGCCGCAGGAGCACTCCCAGTCCTTTTCCGGCCCGAAGATCTTCTCGCAGAACAGCCCGTCCTTCTCGGGGCGGTACGTGCGGTAGTTGATGGTTTCGGGTTTCTTGACCTCGCCGTGCGACCACGAGTGGATGTCCTGCGGGCTGGCGAGCGAGATGCGCACCGCCCCGAAGTCGTTGATCCGCTCGTAGCTGGTGCCTTCCGAGGCGTCGGCGCTCTTGCTGTTGACACTGGACATATCGGAATCCCCTTGGTTGAAGGAGCGAGTCTTCGCGTGTTCGGTTCGGCGGCTAGCTCGCGGTTGCGACCGGTTCGGGCCACGCCCATTCAGTCCGGCGGAAGCGTTCAGCGAACGCCGCCTCGTCCATGTCGAGCACCTCGACGTAGAAGGTCTTGTCCGGGTCGGAGTGGGGCCAGTACTGCCGCGCGTAGGCCAGGAACCCCTCCCGCAACCCGGTCACCGCGAAGTCGTCGCGGCCGAGTACGAATCGCGGCAATTCATGAGTCAGGTCCGAGAGTTCCTCGATCTGACGCACCGCGGTGGCGCCGCCGACCCGTGTCAGGTGTCGGATATCGACGAGCGCGCGGTGCAGAATCTCACCGCACTTCTCGATCGTCAGTTGTCGCTCGCGGTCGGTCACGGCGCGTCCTCTCCGGGTTCTTCCAGAATCGCCACGTCGAGCAGTCGGATGAACCGTGAGGCCCGGTCTTCCGACACCGGTTCAACGAAAATCACCGGCAGTCGAGCGCGGCCTGCCACCGTGCCCATCAGTGCGACCAGGACGAGGAAATCACGGTTGCGGTCCCAGCGCCCGATCGAACTCTTGGGCGACACCAACTATTCCAGGGCGATCACACGCACACCGAGGCTGACGCCATCGTGTTCGACTTGGGCGAGGATGCCGGGCAAGCCGGCTTAGCGGGCGGCCACACTGCGGTGAACGCCCTGAGCGATGAGAAACCACTCTTGTGCGAGTTCGTCGGCCATGTCACACCCGCTTCTTCTCCAGGCACATGTTCAGCCCGAGGCCGCGGATCTCGTGCGTGAGCACGTCGAAGCTGGCGGGCGTGCCGGCTTCCAGCGTGTTCTCGCCCTTCACCATGCTCTCGTAAATCTTCGTGCGCCCTTCCACGTCGTCGGACTTCACCGTCAGCAGTTCCTGAAGGATGTACGCGGCGCCGTAGGCCTCGAGCGCCCACACTTCCATTTCGCCGAACCGCTGACCGCCGAACCGCGCCTTGCCGCCCAGCGGCTGTTGCGTGATGAGCGAGTACGGCCCGGTCGCCCGCGCGTGAACCTTGTCGTCTACAAGGTGGTGCAGCTTGAGCATGTAGATGTAGCCGACCGTCACCGGCTGGTCGAACGCGTCCCCGGTGCGGCCGTCGTACAGCACGCTCTTGCCCGTCACCGACACGCCGGCTTCCTTCAGCGCGTCGCGGATTTCTTCCTCCGAAGCGCCGTCGAACACCGGCGTGATGGCCCGGAAGTTGAGCTTCGCGGCGGCGTACCCCAGGTGGGTTTCGAGAATCTGACCGACGTTCATACGCGACGGCACGCCCAGCGGGTTCAGCAGGATGTCCACCGGCGTGCCGTCCTTCAGGAACGGCATGTCTTCTTCCGGCAGCACCTTCGAGATAACGCCCTTGTTACCGTGCCGCCCGGCCATCTTGTCGCCGACCGAGATCACGCGCTTGGTCGCGACGTACACCTTCACCATCTGCTGCACGCCGCTCGGCAGTTCGTCGCCGCGGTTCAGCGAGTTGAGCTTGCGCTCCTGCTCGTCGATGAAGAACTGGATGCGCTCCCAGTGCCGGTGGTGGATCTTGTTCGCCTTCTTCTGGCCGTCCGGGCTGCGGATGTCCAGCTTCTCCAGCTTGAACTCCTTCGCCTGGTCCGCGACCACCTTGTCGTCCTTGTCGGACGCCAGTTGCTTGCCGGTGTTGGGGTCTTTCAGTTCCTTCTTGTCGAGCACGTCTTCGAGCGCCTTCACGAACTCGCGGAACTGCTCCGCGATCTTCTTGTTGAAGACCGTCTCGATGTCCTTGCGCTCCTTGTCGATTTGCTTCTTCTCGTCTTCCGTCATGTGGGCGCGGCGGCTGTACCGGTGCGCCGCGATGACGATGCCTTCCGTGCCCGACTGCACTTCGAGCGAGTCGTTCTTCACGTCTTCCCCGGCCCGGCCGAAGATCGCGTGCAGGAGCTTCTCTTCCGGCGTCAGCTCCGAGCGCGACTTGGGCGACACTTTGCCCACGAGGATGTCGCCGGGCCGCACGTAGGTACCGATCTGGACAACGCCGTGCTCGTCGAGGTTCGACAGCGCCTTCGGCGACACGTTCGGGATGTCGCGCGTGAACTCTTCCTTGCCGAGCTTCGTCTCGCGAATCTCGATGTCGAACTCTTCGATGTGAATCGACGTGTACGTGTCGTTCTTCACCAGCCGCTCGCTGATGATGATCGCGTCCTCGAAGTTGTAGCCCTCCCAACTCATGAACGCGACCAGCACGTTGCGGCCCAGCGACAGCTCGCCGCGGTAGGTCGCGGCGCCGTCGGCGATGATCTCGTTCTTCTTGACCTTCTGGCCCATCTTCACGATGGGCTTCTGGTTCAAGCAGGTGCGCTCGTTCAGCCCGTGGTACTTGCGGAGCGGGTACTCGCGGACGATCTTGTCCTTCTCTTCGAGCTTGATGCGCTCGGAGTCCACGTACACGACGTGGCCGTCTTCCTGGGCGCGGACGAGCATCCCGCTGTGGCGTGCGACGTCGAGTTCGAGGCCGGTCGAAACGAGCGGCGGTTCCGGGATCAACAGCGGCACCGCCTGGCGCTGCATGTTGGAACCCATCAGCGCGCGGTTCGCGTCGTCGTGTTCCAAGAACGGGATCAGCCCCGCGGACACGCCGACCATCTGCTTCGGCGACACGTCGATGTACTGGACCTTCTCCGCCGGGATCATCATCAACTCGCCGCTCTGCCGGCCGCTGACGCGCTCGACGCTGATCCTGTCGCCCTCGGTCTCGGTGTCGGCCGGCGCGAGTACCGCGTCGGCCTCCTCGTCGGCCCGGAGCTTGACCACCTCGTCGGTCAACTTCCGGTTCTTGACCTTCTTGTACGGCGTGATGAGGAACCCGTACTCGTCGATCTCCGAGTAGATCGAGAGCGACGAAATCAGGCCGATGTTCGTGCCTTCGGGCGTCTCGATCGGGCAGATGCGGCCGTAGTGCGAGATGTGAACGTCGCGCACCTCGAAGCCGGCACGCTTGCGGTTCAACCCGCCCGGCCCGAGGGCCGACAGCCGCCGCTCGTGCGTCAGTTGCGCCAGCGGGTTCGTCTGGTCCACGACCTGCGACAGCTCGCTGCGGCCGAAGAAGTATTCGATCGCGGCCGACACCGACTTCGGGTTGATGAGCGAACGCGGACTCATGTCCTGCTGGTCGCGGATCGCCATGCGCTCCTGCACGGTGCGGCGGAGTTTGAGGAACCCCTTGCGGAGTTCGTCGGCCGCGAGTTCGTCGATGGTGCGCAGACGCCGGTTGCCGAGGTGGTCGATGTCGTCCACGTGACCCTTGCCGGCGCGCAGGTCGAGCAGGTACTTCACCGAGTTGACGAAGTCCACGCTTCGCAGCGTCATCTCGGTTTCGGCAACCGTCTGGTCGAACTTGCGGTTGATGCGGAACCGCCCGACGCGCCCCAAGCGGTAGCGGTTCGCGTCCTGGAACTTCTCCTTGAACAGTTCCTTCGCCTTCTCCAACTGCGGCGGGTTGCCCGGCCGGAGGCGCTGGTAGATCTTGAGCAGCGCGCCTTCGTGCGTGTCCTTCGAGTCGTGCGCCGTGCCCACGTCCTCGGTGATCGCGTTGAGGATGATCGGGTCTTTCGGGTACGGCATCACCGACAGGACGTTCACCGGCGAGGCCGAAATCTTGTCGAGCTTGTCGGAGGTGAACGGCTTGCCGGCGTCGAGGTACACCTCGCCGTTCTCCGGGTCGATCACGTCCTCCACCGCGATGTACGGCATCACGTTGGCTTCGGGGTCGCCGACGAGCTTCGCGCGCGCCTCCTTCGTGTGAATCTTCACCTTCTCGATGGCGTCGGGGAAGAACTCCTTGAGGATGTTCTCGGTGCGCGAGTACATCGGGTCCATCGCGCGGAGCAGCGTGACCGCGGAGAACTTACCCGACTGGTCGATGCGGACGCCGAGCGTGTCCTTCTTGGTCGCGTTGATCTCGATCCACGAGCCGCGCTCCGGGATGATGCGGCACGAGTGCAAGTCCTTGTCGGCTTCGCGCGAGACGACGAAGTCCACACCGGGCGAGCGGTGCAACTGCGAGACGACGACGCGCTCGGCCCCGTTGATGATGAACTCGCCGCCGCCGATCATGATGGGCATGTCGCCGAGGTAGACTTCCTCCTCGACCGGTTCGCCTTCCGTCTTGCGCAGGCGCAGCCACACGCGGAACGGCCGCCCGTAGGTGAGGCGCAGCTGCCGGCACTCGTCCGCGTCGTAGCGCGGCTTGCCGAGTTCGTAGCGGAGGTATTCCAGCGAGATGCGCTTGTCGTAGCTCTCGATGGGGAAGATTTCTTTGAGCACGCCCTCGAGACCGGTGGGCGTGCGCTTGTCGTAGGACGTTTCGAGTTGCAGGAAGCGGGT
>CANLGS010000281.1 GCA_947490035.1 Gemmataceae bacterium | reverse complement strand
TCCACTGCCCGCTGCTGGTGGCGGAAGACCACCAGGTGATGCACTTCGTCGGGGCGAAGGACCACCCGGTGTCGAACTTCGACAACGTCACCGAGCTGGCCCGCGGGATCAAGGCGCGGCTGCCGAAGGACGCGCCGGCGGGGCCGCTGGTGTGGCTGAAGCCGGCGGACAAGCCGGCGCCGATGAACTCGCACTACTTCGGCTTCAAAAAGGGCATGATCATGGCGGCGACGCTGGAGGTGCCGTTCGCGCCGAAGGGCAAGGCGACCGACCCGCCGAGCTGCCGCAAGTACGGCCGGGCCATTCTGGAAGCGTTCGTGGCGACGCGCTTCCTCCCCGCGGACCCGAAGAAGTAGCTCCGCAACCCGACGACCGGCGCGGCACCAGAAATGGCGGAGACGCGGGAAACCCGTTGGTTCCCGCGTCGCACGAGTGCCCCCTCTCGGGCTCGAACCGAGGACCCGCTGATTAAGAGTCAGCTGCTCTACCAACTGAGCTAAAGGGGCTAACCGAGGATCATTTTGAAAGATTCGGCGTCGGCCTTCAAGGGTACTTCGCCGAAAACTTCACTTCACGGACGCGCCGCACGGCTCGGAGGTTCGGATTGCCGCGTGCGGCTTCGCGGGTGAGAGCGAACCACTGCCGGCTCTCCGCACGTCCCCTACCATGTCAGCATTCGATCTTCGTGAAACACAAGGCTCCGCCATGCTCGTTCCGCTGTCCTGGCTCAAGGATTACGTTCCGCTCCCGGCCGACCCCGGCGCGCTCGTCGAGCGATTGACCATCGCGGGGCTGGAGTCAAGCGGCGTCAAGGTGTTCGGACTGCCGGGCACGGGCACGCTTCGCGTCAAAGCCGAAGACGCGGGGTTGGTGTGGGAACGCGACAAACTCGTCGTCGCGCAGGTGCTTGAAATCACCAAGCACCCGGACGCCGAGAAACTGAAGCTCGTGAAGCTCGATTTCGGTGGCAGCGAACCCAAGACGGTCATCACCGGAGCGGAGAACATCAGCCCCGGTCAGAGCGGCATGAAGATCGTGCTTGGCCTTCGCGGGTCGCGGTACTTCTTCACCGGGAAAGACGGCAAGAAGACCATCATGACGCTGGTGGAGAAACCACTTCGCGGCATCCCGAACGACGCGATGTGCATGTCCGACTTTGAACTCGGCATTGCGGAGGAGAGCGCAGGCATCATCATTCTCGACGACGCGGACGCGACACCGGGCACGCCGGTGCAGGACGTGCTGGGCGAGATCGTCGTCGAACTCGACATCCTGCCGAACATGGCGCGCTGCCTCTCCATGATCGGCATCGCGCGCGAGGTCGCGGCGCTCACGGGCGTGAACACGACCATCACCGCGCCGGCGGTGCCCGTCAGCCACGACAAGGTTGACGGCAAGGTGAGCGTCGAGATCGCCGACCCGAAGTTGTGCGCCCGGTACACCGCGACGATCATTCGCAACATCACCGTGAAAGCCGCGCCGCGGTGGATGCGTTCGCGGCTGCACTACGCCGGGATGCGGCCGATCAACAACGTGGTGGACATCACCAACTACGTGATGCTCGAACACGGCCAACCGCTGCACGCGTTCGACTACGACGTGCTCGTGACGCGCGCCGGCGGCAACCCGCCGACGATCACGGTGCGCCCGGCGAAGGCCGGCGAGAAGCTGAAGACGCTCGACGGCCAGGACCGCGAGTTGTCGCCCGACAACCTCGTGATCGCGGACGCGGCCGGCGCGATCGCGCTCGCGGGCGTGATGGGCGGCGCCGAAACCGAGGTGACCGCCGCGACCACAACCATCCTGCTCGAAAGCGCGTGCTTCGACTTCGTGAGCGTGCGCAAGACGGCGCGGCAGTTCAACCTGTTTAGCGAAGCGAGCATGAGGTTCGCTCGCGGCGTTCACCCGGAGCAGGCGCATCCAGCCGCGGTGCGCGCGGCGCGGCTGTTCCACGACCACGCCGGCGGCGAAGTCCTCGCGGGCGTAGTGGATAACTACCCGGCGCCGCTGCCGCCGCAGGTGATCGACCTCGACGCGGCCGAAATCCGGCGGCTTCTGGGCTTCGACATTCCCGGCGAAGAAGTGGTTCGCGTGCTGACGGCGTTGCAGTTCCAGGTGGAACCCGACGGCGACGACGCGTGGATCGTGACGACCCCGCAAACGCGGCTCGACATCCAGGCCGGTGCCGCCGACCTCATCGAAGAACTCGCGCGCGTCTACGGCTACGACAACCTGAAGGAACGGTTGCTGCCGTTCGAGCTGCCGGAACCGAAGGGCAACCGCTCGCTCGAACTCGAAGACCGCACGCGCGACCTGCTCGCCGATCAAGGCTTGCAGGAGGCGATCACGTATTCGCTGACGAGTACGGAAGCAGAGGCGAAACTCGATTCGGCACAGGTGAACCGCGACCGTGAGGGAGCGGGTGGGACAGGGCACCCGCTCCCTCACGGTCGCGGTTCACCCGAAGGCGCCGGGGGGAGAGGTTCTTACGTCACCCTCCTGAACCCGCTGTCGCCGGAGCGCGGCGTCATGCGCCGCAACCTGATGCCGGGGTTGCTCCCAGTCGTGCAAAAGAACCTCGAAGCGGCGGACAGCGTCGCGATGTACGAACTCGGCTTCGTGTACATCCCGAAGGCTGGCGCGCAACTGCCCGACGAACCGCGACGGCTCGCGATCGTGCTGTGCGGCCGGCGCACCGGCGCCGCGTGGGACGACCCGCAGGGCACCGCCCCGGCGCGATACGACTTCTTCGACATCAAGGGCGTGGTCGAATCGCTCGCGAGTGATTTGCACCTGCCGAACGTGTCGTTCGCGGCGGTCCAGTCGGTGCCGTGGCTGCACCCGATGCGTGCGGCGGAACTGCGCGTGAACGGGAACATGGTCGGCGTCTTCGGCGAACTGCACCCGAAGGTCGCGGCGAACTTCCTGCTCGGCGACCGCGCCGTTCAGGTCGCGGAACTCGACCTCGAAGCCATCTTCGCGGCCGTGCCGGAGCGGTACGGGTACAAGCCGTTCAGCACGTTCCCGCCGGCGAAGCGCGACGTGGCTATCGTCGTGCCGGAAGCCACCACCGCGGAAGCCGTGCTGAGTGAGATTCGCGCCGCGGGCGCCGAGCTGTTGACCGACGCGACGCTCTTCGACGTGTACCGCGGCACCGGTCTACCGGACGGCACGAAGAGCCTCGCGTTCGCGCTGACGTATCAGGCGACGGACCGCACGCTCGGCGAGAAGGAAATCGCGAAGGCGCACGAAAAGGTGGAAGCTCAACTGCGCCGCGCGCTGCACGCACAGATTCGCGGCAAGGACTTGGCGTGACGGAATACGCGGCTGTTATCATTGCGTGAACGCCGGAGGATTGCCGATGACCGTACCGCTGTCGGAAGCGAAGTCGCGCCTGGACGAACTGATTGCCCAGCTTCAACTGGGCGAAGAACTCGTGTTGACCGACGCCGCGAACCACCCCGCCGCGCGTCTCGTTGGCGAAGCGAAGGCGGCCGCGGCGAACTCGCTGCGCGAGTTCCCGAAGCTCCGTCACTACAGTGCCGTACCGGTGTGCATTGCTGCCAGGCGGCCGGACTGTCTCCGGGCTGGACCTCGCGCGCCGTCACTACAGTGCCGTACCGGTGTGCATTGCTGCTGGCGGCCTTTGCTGGGCCGTGTTCGGTTTGCTCGGGTGGGAACCGCTGGTCGGGTTCGCGTCCGGCTTGCTCGTGTCGGTGCTGTTCGTCTCCGCCGTGTTCGCGGTGGTATCCGGTGGGGGTGAGTGAAGCGAAGCAGGTTCACGTTCGCGGGTGCTGGGTCGTCGATTTGGTACACGGAAAGAGCTAGCGAGCGCGGCGAGTTGTGCCCTTCGTCCTGTCCCGTTAGCATCAATTCACCATGTCGCCCGGCTCCGCTCGGAGGCGCCCATGTCGCAGACGCAATCTCAACATCGCGTGTCACCCGCCGGCGAACTTGCGCGCCGGATGCGCGGCCCGCAGCGGCACCGGCTCCTGCACGGCTACCCGCTCGCAGGCGCGATGCCACAGGCCAACGCGCCGGACTTCGCGCCGGAACACGCGGTCGCGTTCAACCTCGCGGATCGCAAACTGCTCGTCGGGGTGCTGCCGCACCCGTTCTGCAACCCGGCCGTTTCGGGCTGCGGCTTCTGCACGTTCCCGCACCAGCCCGGCAACTCCGCGAAGACCGCGGGCGTTGTGAAGGAAGTCATCAACGAGATTAATCAGGCCGTCGAGGGGCAACTGCTCGACCTCTTTCAGCGGCCGGTGACGGCGCTGTACTTCGGCGGCGGCACGGCCAACCTCACCGAACCGGCCGCGTTCGCGGACCTGTGCCGGTGCCTCGCGGAGACGTTCGACCTCGGCCGCGCGGAGGTCACGCTCGAAGGCGTCCCCGCGTACTTCCTGCGAGGTTCCCCCAGACTGCTCGACATCATGCGGAAGGAACTCGGCGCCCGGCACAACCGGCTCAGCATGGGCGTGCAGACGTTCGACGAAGCACGCCTGAAGGAGATGGGCCGCACCGCGTTCGGCACGCCCGCGACGTTCCGCGACGTGGTGCAACTGGGCCACAAACTCGGCTTCACAACGTCCGCGGATCTGCTGTTCAACCTGCCGGGGCAGACGCTCGAAGAGATGAAGGACGATCTTCGCAAGGCGCTCGATCTGGGCTTGGATCACGTCGGGCTGTACCACCTCGTGTTGTTTCGCGGGCTGGGGAACGGCGTGGGCCGACGACGCGGAGATGATCGAGGAACTGCCGGACAACGAGCAGGCCGCGGACAACTGGCAGGCGTTGCGGGAACTGCTCCTGGCGCGCGGTTACCGGCAGACCAGCCTCACGAACTTCGAGCAGGGCCGCTACCACCAGCGCGACGAGCGGTTCCAATACGAGGAGTGCGGGTTCCGGCCGGACGAGTTCGAGATCGTCGGGTTCGGGCCGTCGGCCATCTCGTACAACGCGACGAAGGACTTCGGCTCCGGACTCAAGACGATGAATCCGGCCGGCGCCGACGAGTACGCCGCCGCGGTGCAAACCGGCAAGCGCGTGTGGGACAAGGCGTTCGTGTACCGCACGCTCGACCAGAAGGTGTTCTGGTTGACGCGGCGGCTCGCGGCGCTCGACATCGACCGCGCGAAGTACCGCGTGCTGTTCGATACCGACCTCCTCGACGACTTCGGTGAGGAGATCGGCGCGGCCCGCGACGCGGGCTTACTCGCCGTGACGCGAGACGCGATCCGACCGACGCCGCGCGGCATGTTTTATGGGGACTCCACCGCCGCCGTACTCGCGTCGTCGGCGATCCGGCAGCACCGCGAACTCGGCCCGGCGCTGATCGGCCGCGACGCCCCCGCGGAGCTGCTGCACGACAGCCGCGAGAACGCGAACGCCCACTTTCACATGTGACGCGCGCGGAGAATCCCTTTCCCCGCGCGAACACTCCAACTATTCACGTTGTCCGCTTCTACATTGTGGGACCGTGGAGAGAGGCCGTGTCGAAGACAACCCTGAAGCACACAACCGCCGTACCGTTCGCGTTCGGCTGCGACGTGTCCGTCTTCCCCGCGAACGAGGTGAAGGCGCTGGAGCGGCACGGGCCGCGCCTGGAGGCGCTCGCGTCGGGCGCGGTTGTACCCGCGACCGCGGAGGAAGAGCATTTCCTTCTGGTGGATCGCGAACAGGTCGCGACCGCGACGGTCGCGGAGCGTGCGTGGCTGCGCTTGAAAGGCCGGCGCGAGTACGAGCGCGAACAGGCACGCGCGGCCCAGACCCCGCCACCGGCGCCGGACAATCACGGCATGGTCGAGTTCGACGCCGACCGCTGCTGGTGGTAAATCTTGCCAGATCAGGTATCCTAATGTCTGCGTGTGTCGCATCACAGAAACGAGTTCCCGCCCAGGAGCTTCGATGGCGATCGTCGTCGTCTGCCCGAACCACGAGTGCAAGACCAAACTGACGCTGGGCGACGATCGAGCCGGCACCAAATTCGATTTGGGCGTAACCGGTCGGGCTCTCTGGATGAAGTCGTGTCCTGACAAGGACATGGGCAGATCGACGGTGACGAAACAGCCTTCCTGGCGGAGAACATGGGTAACCACACCAACATGCTCGTCCAACCAGGAAGGCCGGGAGTCATG
>CANLGS010000280.1 GCA_947490035.1 Gemmataceae bacterium | reverse complement strand
GGGGCTGACCGCCGCGCCGGGCTTGGCCTGCTGCAAGCCGTCGAGGATGACGCGGTCGCCCGGCTGAAGCCCGGCCGTGATCGCGACCACGGACTTGATCGTCCGCCGCGCCGGAACGGGCGGCTTACCCTCCTCCTTCGGCGGCGGGTTCGGGTTCCGCGCGACCCAGCTCGGCGGCAGCGGGCCGGGCACCGCGGGCTGCGCCTTCCACACCGACGCGCCGACCGTGACGAGCCGCTTTTCTACCAGCCCCTCCGCGTTCACCACGAACACGAACCGGCCCTCCTGACCGCTCACGAGGCAGTCTTCCGGCAGCACGGTCTGTGCTACCGGGTCGGACTTCGGCACGCGAATGCGGGCGTACATGCCGGGGAACAGCAGCCGCACCTTGTTCGCCAACAGCGGGTTGTCCAGCCGCCCGCGGACGCGGATCGTGCCGGTCGCGGTCTCCACCCGGTTGTCGCGGAAGTCGATCACGCCGACGTGCGGGAACCCGACGTCGTCGCCGACGCCGATCTCCAGCCCGATCTGCTGGCCGCTCTCCGGCTGCGACGACTTGAGCAGCGCCTTCTGGTACGCAAGGAAGTCGGCCTCCGGCGCGTCGTAGTAGACGAACAGTTTGTCCACGGCGACGATGCTGGTGAGCAAGGTCGAGTCGGCCTGCACGAGGTTGCCCTCGTCCACGATCGTGCGGCCGATGCGCCCGGCGATGCGGGCGTTGATCTCCGCGTAACTCAGGATCAGATTGGCCGAGTGCAGCCCCTCCTTCGCTGCGTCGCGGTTGGCCTCGGCCGACTTCAGTTCGGCCTGCCGGACTCCGAGCGTGGCCTTCGCCAGGTCGAGGTCCGCGTTCGAGGCCGAGCCGACTTTGACCAGCCCGTTGAGCCGATCCAGGTCGGCTTTCGCCTGCACGATCTGGGCGTCCCACGTTTTGAGTTGCGCTTCGGCCTTCTCCAGTTCGGCCTCCGCCTTGCGCACCGCTGTCGCGTACTCGCGCTTGTCGATCGTGTAAAGCCGCGTGCCCTCGGCGACCTCGGCGCCCTCCTTGAACAGCACCTCGGTGAGGAACCCGCGGATCTTGGAGCGCACCTCGACGGACTTGGTGGTGTCGAGGTAGCCGTTGTACACCCAGTAGTAGCGCACGGGCGCGGTCGCGGGCCGAATCACGGTGACGCGCGGCGGGGGCGGCGGCGCCGGCGCCGGCTTCTGAACGCGGCACCCCGCGAGGGCGCTCGCGGCGACAAACACAACAATCCCCGTCCAGCATCGGTACATCGTGAATCTCTCGTGTGGAAAGTGGGGATGTGTGAGCAACAGGCGCGCCGTGCCGCGCTGCAGAGGTACTTATATCACCCGCGGCGGAATCGGCGCTTACGGACGCGATCACACCCGGCGGTGTAGTCCGCCGGTCCAATCAGCACTTCTGACCTTTCGCCGCTCGCCGCGCCCCGGCACAATACGCGAATGCGAATCCTCCACACCGCGGACTGGCACCTCGGCGACCGCCTCGGCCGCATCGACCGCACCGACGACCTGCGCCGCGCGGTCGAGCGCGTTGCCGGCCACTGCAAAGAGCAGAACGCCGACGTGCTGCTCGTCGCCGGCGACTTGTTCAGCGAACTCGCGCGCCCCGACGGGCTGCGCGAAACGATTCGCCACTGGCAGGACGTGTTCTCCGATTTCCTCCAAAGCGGCGGCACGATTCTCACCCTGACCGGGAACCACGACAACGAGAACTTCTGCCAGACGCTTTGCAGCGCGATGTCGCTGGCTGCGCCGACCGTCGGCCGCGCCGGTGAGACCGTGCCGCCGGGCCGGTTGTACCTCGCGGCCGACCCCACGTTCGTCCGGCTCGAAGACCGCATGGGCGGCTTCCCGGTGCAGTTCGTGCTGATGCCGTACCCGACGCCGCACCGCTTCCTCAAGGGCGAAGGCGGCCTCAAGTACGGCAGCCCGGAGGAGAAGAACAACCTGCTCGTCGCGGCGTGGTCCGACGCGCTGCGCGACATCCGCGCTCACCCCAAGTACGACCTCAAAGCGCCGGCGGTTCTGGGCGCGCACGTCCACGTTCACGGGTCGAACATCGGCCCGAGCCTGTTCCGCATCACCACCGAAGAAGATGTCGTCATCGAAGGCGCGGAACTGCCGCAGCAGTTCGACTACGCGGCCCTCGGCCACATCCACAAGCCGCAGTGGTTGGGCGCGACGAACATGCGCTACTCCGGCAGCATCGAGCGCATGGACCTGGGCGAGCAGGGCGACCAGAAAGGCGTCGTTTTGGTCGAGATCGGTCCCGACGGCCGGAACGAAGAACCAGTGGTGCTGCCGCTGCCCGCGACGAAGATTTACGAAGTGCTGGTACTCGACCCCGCGGTGGACATCCCGCGATTGAAGTTGGAGTACCCGAACGCGAACGACGACCTGGTGAACCTGAAAATCCGCTACACCGCGGGCAAGGATCAGTTGGAGGACGTGCTGCGCGACCTCGACCGCATCTTCCCGCGCTGGTACGCGCGCGACTGGAAGGAAACCGGCGCGCTCGGTCCGACGCTGGTGAGCGCCGGTGCCGGCGGCGGGAAGGGCTTCGCCGAAACGGTTCGCGAGTACCTGGCGCAAGAGTTGATTCAGCACGACGAGGCCGAGAGCGCCGCAATCGTGAAGCTCGCCGACGGGCTGCTCAAGGACATGGACAATTAGGCGAACCTCGCCCGCAAGGGCGGGGGTGGAGCGGCGATGCGCAACTCCACCCCCGCCCTTGCGGGCGGGGTTCGCCTGGAGTGTGTGATGATCCCGCAACGAGTCAAACTGTCTGGCTTCCTGTCCTACAAGGACGAGCAGGAGATCAGGTTCGACGGGTCGCCGCTGTGGATGCTCTCGGGCAGCAACGGCAGCGGCAAGTCGAGCATCTTCGACGCGGTGACGTACGCGCTGTTCGGTCACCACCGCGGCGGCAGTCAGAGCGCCTCAGAACTCATCAACAAGGAATCGAACACGCTCGCGGTCGAGTTCGATTTCACCAGCGAGAAGCAGTTGTTCCGCATCAATCGCACCGTGCGGAAGCGGACGAGCGGCGTCGCCAGCACGCAACAGGTGTTGAAGTTCACGCCGAGCGAGATTGCGGGCGAGACGTGGGAAGCAATCTCCGGCACCGAGTACAAGACGAAGTTCGACGCGTGGGTGAAGGACAAGATCGGTCTCGACTACGAAACATTCACCTCATCGGTGTTGCTGCTTCAAGGCAAGTCGGAGAAGTTGCTCGACAGCACGCCGGCCGGGCGCGCCGGCGTTCTCGCACGCATCGTCGATCTTGAGCGATACCAGAAGTTGCACGGCAAGGCCGACGACAAACGCCGCGCGCTCAAGAGCGAACTCGAAGGCATCATGAACCAACTGGCCGGCGTGAAGGAGGTCAGAGAGGAAGAGTACGCGGACGTGGAGTCGCGCATCACGGTCGCGGAGGAGGCACGCACGAACACGCAGGCGCGCATCGACAGCCTGATCGAGCTCGAACTGCGCGCGGGGCGATGGACCGACACGCAGCAGAGGATCGGCGGCGTCCGGGCGAAGCTCGCGGACGCGGAGAAACTGCTCGGCACCGCGATGGCGATCGAGAAGGACCACACGCGCCTGCGCGACCTCCGCGACGTGCTGCCGTCGGTCACCATCATCGTCACCGAACGCGGGCGCGTGGGCGAGTCCGAGCGAACCACGGAGAGGCTGACGAAGGAGCGCGACGAGGTCGCGGATACCCGCCGCAAGACGGAGAACACGCTCTCGCAGAACCGCAAGAAGCTCACGGAACTGAAGAAGACGCAGAATGAGAATGAGGCGAAGAAGAGCGCGCTCGATACGCGACTGCGCGAACTCGCGGGCGTGCTGGAAAAGGTGAAGCAGGTCGAGGACGCGGAAGCGGAGGTGTCGCGACTGGAGGCAGAGCTTCAACCGTTCCCCGCGGACCCGGACGCGGCCGTTCGCAAGTTCCAGAGCGAACACGAACGGCTCGCGCTCCTCGCGCAGCACGTCGCACACCTCGAACGGCTTCACCAGGACCGCTCCGAACTCACGAAGACCGTCGCGACGGAGAAGCAGGCGAAAGCGGACGAGGCGAAACTCAAGACGGAGGGCATCAAGGCGAAGGAGGAGTCCACCAAGTTGGCGGCGGACGCGAAGGCCGCGCAAGAGGACCGCGCCGCGAAGGATCAGGCGATGGCCGAGACGCGGGCGCTCGCGCGGCAGGCGCGCGAACTCGCCAACGAGTTCACCACGATGACCGGCGGCACCAAGTGCCGCGCGTGCGGTCAGGAGCTTACAAAGGAACACTTCGCGGACGAGAAGAAGACCCGCGAGGCCGACGCGAATAAGGCCGAAGCGAAACTGAAGACGCTCACCGCCGAGGCGAAGAAAGCACGCGAGTTGGAGGACGAACTGACCGCGAAGGAGACGACGTTCCGCGACCGCCTCGACAAGATGCGCGACGACTATAAGGACGCGCTCGCGGCGGTGAAGCAGACCGCGGCCGACATCAAGCGGCTCATCGAAGCGTGCCGGCTAACGTACTTCGCGCTGTCCGACGAGTTCAAGCGAAAACTCGGCGCCGAAGAGCCTTCGGACTGGGCTGTCGTCACGTACCCCAACCGGCAAGACCTCGCGGCGCTCAACGACGAGGCCCGCGGCATCGACACGACCAAGCGCAAACTGAAGGCCGCGCAGGACGAGGCGAAGAAGGTCGAAAAACTGCGCGCCAATCTCGAATCCGCGCGCGACCGCTTCACGCGTGCGCAACGCGGCTTGCCCGGCGGCGATTCCGCGGCGCTCCGTCAGGAACACGCGGCCAAACTCGCCGACGACAAGGGCGTGACGGCGGCGCTGGCCGCAAGCAAGAAGGAGATTGCCGCGACCGAGACGGAGATCGACCGCTACCAGCGCGCCGTGAGCGAAGCGGACCGCGAACTCACCGCGCTCGCCGGGAAGTTGGATCTCGAAGAATCGAGCCGCAAACAGAGCGGCGAGGCCATCGAGCGAGCGAAGAAGACGCTTCCGGCCCCGTGGCAGAAGCCGCTCGAATCGGCGGGTCTGAACGACCGCGCGAAGTGGCAGGACGAACTCGACGCGCTCGTCAACAAGGGCACCGAGGGGAAGTTCACGCAACTCCAGGCGGCCCGCGGCGGCCTCGACCCACTCCGCGCGGACATCACGCAACTCGAAGCGGAAGCCGACGCGTTCCCCGAAGAGGAACGCCGCTCGCCAGACGACGTTCGTGCCGAGGCGAACACTGCGCGCAAAGACCTCGACGCCCGCAACAAGGAACTGCTCGACGGGCAGGGGCGCAAGCGCATCCTCGACGGCTACCGCCAGCAGCGGAATGAACTCAACGAGCGGTTCAGGGCGGTGGACGCCGAACACAACCGGCACAAGACGCTCGCGGAACTGCTCGGCCGCGACCGCCTTCAGCGCCACTTGGTGCGTCAGGCCGAACGCCAGATCGTGGACTACGCGAACGCGGTGCTGGACCGCTTGAGCAGCGGGCAACTCTTCATGCGGCTAGTGGAAGCGGAAGCCGGCACGGACAAGGCGCTCGACCTGGAGTGCGCGAACCGCGTCGCGGGCGGCGGCGCGATCAACGTGGCGTTCCTGAGCGGCAGCCAGAAGTTCCGCGTCGCGGTCGCCCTCGCCCTCGGGATCGGGCAGTACGCGAGCAAGCAACACCGCCCAATCGAGAGCGTCATCATCGACGAGGGCTTCGGCTGCCTCGACCGCGCCGGCCGCCAGGTGATGATTCAGGAGTTGCAGAACCTCCGCGGTCACCTGCACTGCATCTTGCTGGTGTCGCACCAGGAGGAGTTCGCCGACGCTTTCCCCGACGGCTACCGCTTCGAACTGCAAGACGGCGCCACGAAGGTGAGCCGCTTCGTGAGGTGAATCTTCAAATCGAGTTTCTCCCAGCAAAGTTCTTGGCAGGCAAATGAGAGTGCAAATGTGCTTTACTGACGCCATTGCGGTCGATAGTATCCACCCACCTTGTCCGAAATCCTGAACGGGTTGACGATGTCAATTCAAATGGGCGCAACCGGTCTAGCGCTCAAGCAATCATTGTCCACTCGATCCCTTTCAACACCTGCCGGTGCGGGTACATCCGCTGTGTCTCCCGCTCGATGCGGTGGCCTTGGAACGCCGCCCAGTCGCCG
>CANLGS010000279.1 GCA_947490035.1 Gemmataceae bacterium | reverse complement strand
GGAACGTATCTGGTCGGCGAGGTGCTGCGGCGCCTCGGCTCGGTCGCGGCCGGCTTCCACTTCTCGGCCGACGGCCTCATGTTCATGGACGCCCGGTTCGCCACGCGCGAGGAAGCCCGCAACGAGTTCGGCCGGCTGTGCCACGCGGTACCGCTCGAACGCGCGCTGCCGCTCGTCCGCCCCGGCCAGCACGCGGTCAGTCACCTGGAATGCACTCCGCGCACGCGCGAACACCTCGCTAACTTCAAGGTGGTGTTCGTCCACCGCGACCTGCGCGACGCGCTCGTCTCGTGGCTCCGGTTCCACCAGGACACCGGGCGCGAACAGCAGTGGAACTGGATTTGGGAGCAGCACGCGGGCAAGCAAGAGCGGCTCGCGGTGTTCCTGCGCGAAGCGGGCGAGGTGTTCTTCGGCGTGTGTCGCGCGATGCGCCCGTGGTTCGCGAACCCGACCGCGTTCGCCGTGCGGTTCGAGACGCTCCACGGCGACGACGGACCGGAACCGCAGCAGCGCGTCTGTCGCGAACTGGCGGCGTTCCTCGGACACCCCGACCCATCGGCGGCGCCCGCGATCGTGTTACCCGGCCTCACGACAACGCAGACGCTCACCTCGTCCGGGTCGCGCACGAAGCGCGACGAGTACTGGAGCCGGGACGCGGAAGAACTCTTCCTCCGCGCGGGCGGGGACGAACTGAACGCCGCCTTCGCGTGAGTGGTCCTCACGCTCCGCGTGAGGTCCGCTGTCCGGTGAGTAGTCCCACGCTCCGCGTGAGGGTGCGATGTCACCGGTGTCGCGGGCCAGACACCCGACGCGGACCTCACGCGGAGCGTGAGGACTACACTCAAGCGTGAGGGGTGCGATCATTGACAGGCCGCCGCACTCACCCGCCCCGAACCTCACGCGGAGCGTGAGGACTACACTCGCAACCGCTCCACCGTTCCCACGGCACGAACGCGGCGTAGCACGCGATGGAGTACAGCGCGAAGTGGCCGACTTCGAGCGTGAGGAGCGTGCCGAGGTGGAACACGACGCCCAGCGCGAGGACGGCGGCGCGCGTCCGCTTCATCACCGCGAGGACGGGGAAGCCCAATTCCCAGATGAGCGCGACCAGCGCCGAGAGCCGGTGTGCCCACACGGGGAGCAGGTCCGCGGCGCCGGGGCACAGCGACCACGCGAGGTCGCGCGACGCCCAGTACATCACGAACCCGCTCCGCCACGCGGGGCTGAGTACCTTGTAATAGCCGCTGAAGAAGTACAGCACCGCGAGCTGCACGAACAGCACCTTCACCGGCCAGCCGGGAACCAGCACCGGTCTCGGATCGGTCTTGCTTCGTAAGGATGACACTCCCCACACCGCGCCCGAACAACTCATCGCGACCATCAGAAACAGCGTGTGCCGCAGTCGGTCGCCGCCGTTGCTCAGACCGGGGTTGAAGTTCCACACGGAGACCGCGCACGCCCACGCGAGCAGCCCCGAAACGAGCGGGCGCCAGCCGGCCAGCAGTGCGACCGCGGACGCGATCCACACGCCGAACAGCGCCTGCGACCCCCACTCCGCCGGCAGCCATCGCAGCGCCGACCAGTAGCCGTGATCGGCCCGGAACCGGCCCTCGTAGAGGTTTTGGCCGACCACTTCCGGCGCGAAGAATGTCGTCAAGTGCGGCAGGTGTTCAAAGACGATATCGACGAGCAACACCAGCGCGGTGGCGATGCGAAGCGCCGCAACGCGCTCGGCCGGCACCGGTGCCGTCCACCAGTTCCACCGCGACAGCGGCCACGGGAACCACGGCTGTACGCCCACGAGTCGCGGTTCGCTCACGGCTGCGCCCCCGCGGGTATGAAGCTCATCGTCTTCGCGTCGAAGGCGTCGAGCGCGTCGGTGTCGGGCCACCAGCGCGCGAACGGCCGTTCGGACACGGTGCGGGGGCCGTCGGCCGGTTCGCCCGGCTTCGGCGTGGAAATGTAGCGGTGAATCAGGACGATCGCGCGCGGCCGGTCGCGGTGCGGGTTGGCCGCGAGGTATTCCTTCAGACGCCAGCCGAGCCACGCGCGAATCTCGTGCCGCCACGCGCGCACGACATCCGGCAGACCGGCCGCGAGTTCGGGGTACTCCGCGACCGCCTCCGGCGACGCGTACCACGCCGGGAGAACGAACTGCGATTCAAAGTGGAAGTGCCGGGTGTGGACGAACGGCGCGCGGACCGGCGGCTTCGTATAGTCGCGCGGCTCGTACTGTGACAACAGGGTGTCACGGGTGCCATCGGCCCACTGGAATTCGATCGCGGGGAACACCGAGTACGGCGGCGTGCCCGGCGCGAACAGCGACCACCCTTGCTCCTGCCCGGACACTTCGCCCCAGAATTCGAGCGCCCGCCCGGTGCCGTCCGCGGCCCGCTGGAGCGGCTCGCACGCGGTGAACGTGCCCTTTGTCTGGTAAAGATTGCTGACGGGTTCGAGCGGCGGCCCCGCCGGGCGGAGCGGCACGAAGACGATGAGGTTGGCGGCCAGCAGGGAGACGAGTTGCCACGCGGCGAACAGCCCCACCAGCACGGCAAGGCCGCGCCGGGCGGGTGACGGGGTGTGATCGTGTTCGGTCATGGGTGTCGCAAAGGGGCTTTTCGCAAAGGTAGCACAACTTCGCGCCCCCTGCGCCAAAGCCCGTTTAGCGTGCGACCCGCAGGGGCGGCGCATAAACTGGAAGGACAGGTTCCTCGCCCACTCACGGACACCGCCAATGCTTGCCGCACTAACTTCCGAGTACCAGGCCGCGATCACCGGCGCGGCGCTCTTCGATACCTCTCTGGTTGCGAAGCTACTCCTGACCGGTCCGGACGCGCCGATGTTCCTCGGCAACCTCAGCACCAACGACACCAAAGCTCTCCCGCTGGGCGGTGGGTGCGAAGCGTACTTCTGCGACGCGCGCGCGAAGGTGAAGTTCCAGACGTGGATTTACCACATCCGACTGAGCGACGAGCGGCACGCGATGTGGGTCGAGACCACGCCCGGCCGCAACACGGAGTTGGTGCAGTACCTCGACCGCTATCTCATCTCGGAACAGGTCGAAATCGCCGACCGCACGAGCGACTTCGCGCAGTTTCACCTCGCGGGGCCGAACGCTGCGGCGGTAATCGGCGTGGCACTCGGCGAAGCAATCTCGGAGTTGCCGGAGTTCGCGCACATGGAGCGCACCTTCGCGCGCGACGCGACGTGTTCCCTTCGGCGGCGCGACCAGCTTGGCGTACCGGGCTTCGACATCGTATGCCGCACCGATGTGGCCGAAGGCGTGCGGCGGATGCTCATCGCGGCCGGCGCGACACCCGCCGGCGCGGAGACGTTCGAGACGCTGCGCATCGAGGCGGGCACGCCGTTGTTCGGCAAGGACATCGACGACAACCGGTTCGTGATGGAGGTGGGTCACTCGCCGCGCGCCGTCAGTTACGCGAAGGGGTGCTATCTGGGCCAAGAGCCGATCGTGATGGCCCGCGACCGCGCCGGGCACGTGAACCGCGCCTTCCTGGGGCTGAAGGTTCTGGACGGCGGCCCGCTCGCGTCCGGGTCGAAGGTGTTCCGCGACGGTCAGGAGGTGGGCGTTGTGACATCGAGCTGTCACTCGCCGCGGTTGGGCGCACCGGTGGCGCTCGCGTACCTGAAGTGGAAGCACCAGGAGCCGGGCACGCGAATGGAAGCCGAGACGCCGGAGGGGAGGCAAGCGGTGGAAGTGCTGGGCCTGCCGGTGAAGTGAATGCAATCAAGAGAAGAGTAGCCGCACGATGAACGCAGAAGAAAGACACGACCGGAGAAGACCGAAGACCTTCTTCAAAAACAGCCTTCTGCCTTCTCTGATCGTGTCTTTCTTCTGCGTTTATCGTGCGGCTACTCTTCTTCTGCTCACACGTTTCAGCACGCGCCGGGGCGCACGGTCAGCACCGGGCAGGGCGCGTGGCGCACGACCTCCTCCGCGACACTGCCGAGCAGTACGCGGGCCAGCCCGCCGCGGCCGTGCGTCGCGATGCACACGAGGTCCGCACGCAGGTCGCGCGCGGCGGCGACGATCTCCTGTCCCGGCGAACCGAGGCGCACTTCCGTGCGCGGCTTGTGGGCTTCCAGTTTGAGCGCGGAAATGAGGTGCGCGAGACCGGTTCTGCCGGCTTCGGTGAGCGCGTCGAGGTCGGCCATCGGCGCGGGCGTCGGCATCACCGCGTCCGGCAGCGCGAGGACGGAGTCGGGGGCAACGTGCAGCAGGACGAGTTCGGCCCCGAACTTGTCGGCGAGTTCGGCCGCGTACCGCACGGCGAGCGCCGCGCAGTCGCTGAAGTCGGTCGGCACGAGGATGCGGCGGATGCTAACCATCGGTGCGGCTCCGGGAGAGGGCACCGTATTCTACCGCGATTCGCTCTCGATGAGTTGCCGATACCCGTCGCGAATCTCCCGCGTGACCGGCCCTTCGGTTCCGGTGCCGATGTCGCGCCCGTCCACGCGAACGATGCCGATGACGCCGCACGCGGTGCCCGCGATGAACACTTCGTCCGTATCGCGGAGCAGCCACTGCCACTCAAACCCGCGTTCCGGGACAGTGAGTTTGTTGCCCGCCAACTCACGGACCACAAGGCCCATCGCATCTTCGGGCTGCACAATATCAACGATCACTGTCCCGTCTTTCACGGCAAACAGAACGCCCTCTGTCGAACCGGTGATGGAATCGCCCCCTTGATACAACGCCTCCAAACACCCGTTCTGAAGCGCGTACCGCTTCGCGTGCACGACGTGAAGTTGGTTTAGAGTGCGGACTTGGTACACCGGATTTTCGTAACTGAGTCCGAGCGGCAGCGGCGATACGACCGCGTGCAGCCCGTGGCCGTACAGCTCCTGCGGGAACGGCTGGTACTCCTCCGCGATCACGATCACGTGCGGTTCGATCTTTCGCGGGTCCGGGCCGATGCCGCCGGGGCCGCGCGTCACGATCACGCGCACGTAGCCCTCGGTGCGGTTGTTCGCCTTCACCGTGGCTTCGACCGCCGCGAGCAGCTCCGCCTGTGACAACGGGATGTCAATCCCGATGGCCTGCGCCGCGGCGAAGAGAATGCGGAGGTGGTCGTCCGCGCGGAAGAGTTTGCCGCCGAATACGCGGAGCGGTTCCCACACGCCGTCGCCGTACAGGAACCCGTGGTCGAACGGGCTGACGCGGGCGTCGGCCTTGTCGGTCAGCGTTCCGTTTAGCCAGAGGAGTGACATGGGTCGTGCGGGAGCGTTAGGTTAATCGCTCCCGGTCGGGCGCGATTCGTTGAGAATCCGCAGCCCGCCGCCCGCGAGCATCCGGGGGCTTGGCGAACTTGGCGGGCTTGCCACGATCGTCGCCATTGGGATCAGGCGCGGGGCCGGCGTGTCGGCGGTCACGACGCCGCCCACCATGCGCACCACGCGGTCGGTCGCGGAGACGATGTCGGTGTTGTGCGTCACCATCACGATGGTGACGCCCTCTTCGCGGTTGATGTCGCGCAACAAGCGCACGATATCGCCGCCGCTTTCGGCGTCGAGGTTCCCGGTCGGCTCGTCCGCGAGCAGCACGCGCGGGTTCATCAGCAGCGCGCGGGCGATGGCGACGCGCTGCATCTCGCCGCCGGACAACTCCCGCGGCCGGTGCTTGAGCCGGTGACTCAGCCCGACCTTCGTGAGCAGGTCTTCGGCGCGGCGGCGCCACTGCCCGCGCGACCGCCACCAGTTGAGCGTCGAGTGGTGGATGTACGCGGGCATCAGCACGTTGTCGAGCGCGTTGAACTCGGGCAGCAGGTGGTAGAACTGGAAGATGTAGCCGAACGTGCGGTTGCGCAGTTCGTCGCGCGCGCGGGCCGGCAGGTTGTCGATGCGCTTGCCGTCGAGCAGCACGCGCCCGCCGTCCGGCGCGTCGAGCGTGCCGAGCAGGTGCAGCAGCGTGCTCTTCCCGGAGCCGGACGCGCCGACGATGCTCAGGAACTCGCCCGTCTTCACTTCGAGGTCGAGTCCGTTCAGCACGCGCACCTGAACGGCGTGCCGGCGGTACGTCTTTTCGAGCTTCTCGGCGATTAACATGAGTTTACCCTGTGGTCGTAACGCCCGCGTCGGACACAGGGCTTCCGCCCTGTGCTACAAACGCCGGCCCCTCCGGGGCGGAAAACCAAGACCCAGCGCGCCGGTATTTGTCTTTGCACCCCG
>CANLGS010000278.1 GCA_947490035.1 Gemmataceae bacterium | reverse complement strand
CGCGAGCGATTCGCCCGCGAGCAGATCTAACCCGAAGTGCGTCGCGTGGCGGTCGCGCAGCGCCGCGACGCTCGGCGGCACCTTCCGCGCCGCCGCCGGCACCGGTTCGCCCACCACCGCGACGAAGCCCACAACGCCGAACAACCCGTCCGCGCCCGCGAGCGGGGCGAACGTCACGTCCCACCACGGCGGCCCGTTGCGCCCTGGGGGTGCCGGCTTGCGCGCGCGGTCCGGTCGCCCCGCGAGCGCCTCCGGCGTGGGCGCGAGCGCCGCCGCGAGCGGCGTGCTGTGCCGCCGCGCCGAACACACCATGCCCAGCGCCTCCGCGAGCTTCACACCGGCGAGCGCCTCCCACGCCGGATTCGCGTACCGCAAGCGCCGGCTCTTGCCCAGCACGAAAACGGGCGTTGTGGAGTGGTGGAAGAACGCGCGCCACGCGAACCCGCCCGACCCGCGCGGGCGGCCCTTGCCGGACGGCGGCGGTGGCGGCGGGGTGGACATGTGTCAGAGGATAGAGGACGGAGGAATAAGAAAGGTAAAAGGTAAAAGGTAAAAGGTAAAAGGTAAAAGGTAAAAGCGAAGACACCGAGTGCGGGGCCGGGTCGCGCTTCCGTTCCGCCCTTTTACTTTTTACTTTTTACCTTTTACCTTTTACCTTTTACCTTTCTTATTCGTCTGTCCCTGCTTACGGTCGCGGCGGCAGCCACGGGCTGCCGGCCAGCTCGCGCTTCCACACTTCCTTCTTGCCCCGAAGCACGGTGAACGTCACCTTCGTAACCACTGTCGCGCCGGGCTTGAAACGGGGAACCTCTTCGGACCTCTGGAACTCGTAGGTTCCGACTTTGTTGCCGAACCCGCCGGCCGGACCGGCCTTGAAGTCGTCGTCCTTCGGCTTGTCCTTCGTCGGGGTCACCTTGCCGGATGTGAAGTCCACCCGCGCGGTGCCGCTCGCGTCCCTCTTCGCGGCGGCCAGAATCTCTTCCGTCGGCGCGGCCCCGCCCGCGTAGTGCGTGCCCGCCTGCCACGCCACGATCAGCGTCTCGCCGTCCACCTTCGCCGCCGTGCGGAAGCTGCGACGGTCGCCGGTTACCGCGGCGGCCCAGTCCGGCAGCTCGATCGGGTCGGACTTGCCGAGCGTCTTGCCGGTCGCCGCGTCCACGGACACCACGCGGAACGTGTTCGCCTTCTTCGCGTCGCCGGCCCACGCGACGACGACCTTGTCCGACGCGCCCGCGAGCTTCGCAGCGTCCTTGTTCGTCCACACGGGTTTGCCCGTCGCGAGATCGACCGCCTCGATGCCGCCGTCCTTCGCGGGGAGGAACACGAGCTTCTGGTCGGCCGAAACGATCCCGACGCCGAGGACCGGCGTCGGGTCGGAGGCGCCCAGCGGGGCGCCGATCAGCGCGACCGCCGCGAGCGAGAGTAGCCGGGTCATGAGTGAACCTCCGCGAATGACGTGACGGAGTCAGTCTACCCGCACGCGCGTTGCTAGGATAGCCCCGCTATTACCTCCAACACGCGGTGACGCATGGCCGACGTGGAAGTGCCCGACCCGAAGGAAGCCGAAGAGAAGGCCGCGGACCCGTTCACCCGGCAGATCGCGCTGTGCGTGGCCGTGTACGCGGTCGCAATGGCGGTCACCGCGTTGGGCGGCAACAACGCCGGCAAGGACATGGTGATGGCCCAGCAGAAGGCCAGCAACCAGTGGGCGTACTACCAGGCGAAGGTGGTGCGCGAGAACATGTACGTCCTCGCGGCCGAGAACCTGGAACTGGACATCGAGGAGGCCGGGGACAAGTCAAAGGCGAAGGAGCTGCGCGAGAAGAAGCTCGCCAACTACCGCAAGAAGGCCGAGGAGTACAAGGCGGAGAAGGAGGAGATCGCGGCCGAGGCGAAGAAACTGGAAGCCGAGCGCGACGTGGCGCGCCCGCCGCGACCCGTACTTCGACTACGCCGAAGTGCTGCTCCAGATCGCGATCGTGCTGGCGTCCGTCGCGATGCTGTCCGGCAAGCGGTGGGCGTTCTACGCCAGCCTCGCGTTCGCGGGCGTGGGCGCGCTCCTGTGTCTCAACGGCTACGGCCTGTTCCTGAAACTGCCGGGGCTGGAATGAAGACAGAAATACGCCGCGGATGACGCAGAAGAACGCAGATCAAACCAAGAGAAAGAGTGTTTTGAAGAATGGTCTTCAACTCTGTCTCTTCTTGTCTGATCTGCGTTCTTCTGCG
Source organism: Gemmataceae bacterium (assembly GCA_947490035.1). Lineage (GTDB taxonomy): Bacteria > Planctomycetota > Planctomycetia > Gemmatales > Gemmataceae > Gemmata. The sequence goes on along the minus strand of CANLGS010000278.1, from coordinate 3,976 downwards.
TCATCCGCGGCGTATTTCTGTCTTTACTTGGCCGCGTACAGGCTCGCGGCGAAGTCCCAGTTCACCACGCCGAACCACGCCTCCACGTACTTGGCGCGCAGGTTCTGGTACTTCAGGTAGTAGGCGTGTTCCCACACGTCGCAGCCGAGGACCGCGGTGAGGCCGTCCGTGATCGGGTTGTCCTGGTTGGCGGTCTTCACGATCGCCAGCGGCTTGTCCTTGCCCTTCACCAGCCACGCCCACCCGCTGCCGAACTGCGTCGTCGCGGCGGTCACGAACTCCGTCTTGAACTTGTCGAACGTGCCGAAGCTGGCGTCGATGGCCTTCAGCAGATCGCCCTTCAGCGGGGTGCCGCCCTTCGTCATCATCTGCCAGAACCACGAGTGGTTCAGGTGCCCGCCGCCGTTGTTGCGCACCGGCCCTTGCAACTCCATCGGGAGCTTCTTGTAGTCGCGCACCAGTTCCGCGATCGGCTTGCCCAGTTCCGGCTTGCCCGCGAGCGCCTTGTTCAGGTTGTCCACGTAGGCCTGGTGGTGCTTGCCGTGGTGAATCTCCATCGTCTTCGCGTCGATGATCGGTTCGAGCGCGTCGAACGCGTAGGGCAGTTTGGGCAGCTCGAAGCCCTTGGGGCCGTCGGCGCGGACGAACGACGGGAGGGCCAGCGCCGCGGCGCCGGCGGTAGCGGAACGGAGCAGTTCGCGACGGGACAACATCTGAGAGGCTCCTGCGTGGGGGGTGGGTGCGTCGTGGGACGCAGGGCAATGGTAGCGACGAGTGAAGGGCTACGCTACCCTGCGGCGCGCCTTTCCCTGCCGAGTTCTGAGCCGCTCGCGGCTTCGCAAGGCCCGCCAGCGCGATTCCCTGCGAAGCCGCGAGCGGCTAAAGCGCCCAGTAGTCCGGCACCGGCGCTTCGACGGTCAGTTCCTCTTTCGTGAACGGGTGCAAGATGGTGAGCCGGCGCGCGTGCAGCGCGACCACGCGATCGCGTGGCAGTTCCGCGCTCGGGCCGAACGCGCGTGCGCTGCCGTACATCGCGTCGCCCAACACCGGGTGACCGCGCCACGCGGTTTGCACGCGAAGCTGGTGCATCCGCCCGGTGAGCGGGGAAAGTTCGAGTTGCGTGACATCAGCGAGCGACTTCAGGACGCGGTATTCGAGCGTCGCGAGTTTCGCGCCAACCTCGCCTTCCGCCGCGCGTTCGACCCGCGCCTCATCTTCGACCTTACGAATCCAGTCGTCCCACACGCCCGCGTCCGGCGCGACGACGCCTTCGACGAGCGCCCAGTACACCTTGCGAACCTTGTGTTCGGCGAACTGCGCGTGGACGCGCTGCGCGGCCTTGGTGTTGCGCGCGAAGCACACGACGCCGCTGACCGGCCGGTCGAGCCGGTGCGGGACGCCGAGGTACACGCCGGCCGGCTTCGCGTACTTCGTCTTGATGTAGTCCTTCACCACTGCTTCGAGATTCGGAACGCCCGGCGGCGCTTGTGTGAGCAGCGGCGCCGGCTTGTTCACGATGATGAGGTGATGGTCTTCGTAGAGGACGTGCAGGTGCGGCGCGTCGGTGTCGCTCATGGCTTTAGTCTGAAGGCGAGCGGGGGGCGTAAGCCCCCCGCGTGTTCCGAAACGAAATGAGCGTTCGACGTTTCTCGGAGGGCTTACGCCCCCCGCTCGCCTTCAGACAATCAACTCGCGACCAACTCCGGCACGCGGCGCGCCGGCGGGGGCGGCGCGGCGCCCGTTCCGTCGAGCTTCTTCTTGAGCACCTCGATCGCCTTGTTCAGCGGCCCGTCCACGAAGGGCTTGCTGTCGTCCACGAGCGGCTTGCCGTCGGGGCCTTTGGGCGTGGGCGCGACCGGCGGCTTCGGGCCGACCGCGCCCGGCTTGCCCGCGACCCACTGAAGTTTCAACTGCTCCACGTCCGCGCGGAACTTCTCCTCCTTCGTGGTCTTCACCTCGAAGTCGGGCGTCACGCCCCACTCGTTGGACCCGTCCTTTTCCGCCAGTTTGCGGTCCATGTTCTTGTTGCTGGGCCGCCAGTACGTCTCGGTCGTCAGCTTCACCCCCACTTTCTCCTCGCCGGCCGAAAACCGCAGAAGCTTCTGCACGCTCCCCTTGCCGTAACTGCGCTCGCCGATCACGACCGCCCGCTTGTGGTCTTGAAGCGCGGCGGCGACGATCTCGCTCGCGCTCGCGCTGTTGTCGTTCACCAGCACCACGATATGCTTCTGCTCCGCCGGCAGGAACATGGTGCCGTCCTTCTTCGCGTCGTGCGTGCGCTCCTTGTTGCGCCGGTCGCGCGTGCTGACGATCTTGCCTTCGGTGAGGAACAGGTCGCACACGTTGATCGCTTCGTTGAGCAGCCCGCCGGGATTCTCGCGCAGGTCGAGGACCAGCGCCTTCGCGCCGTCGCGCTCGATCTCCTCCATCGCGGCCTTGAGTTCCTTCGTGGTCAGCTCGTTGAACCCGGTGAGGCGGATGTACGCGATGCCGTCGGCCTTGTCGAGCGTCCACTCCCACTTGGTCGGGTCGTCGGCGCGGCGGCGCACGCCGGACACCGGGTGCTGCGCGATGGCGCCGCGTGTGAGTTCCACCTCCGCGTCGGCCGGGTCGCGCCCCGCACGCCGGATGGTCAGGGTCACCTTCGTGCCCGGTTCGCCGGTGATGAGTTTCCGCGCGTCGGCCACCGTGATGCCCTCGGTGGACTTGTCGCCGATCTTCACGATGAGGTCGTCGGCGATGATCCCGGCGTCGTAGGCGGGCGTGCCCGGCATCGGGTGATCGACCTTGAGGAACTTCGTCGTCGGGTCGAGCGCCAGCAGGATGCCGACCCCGCCGAAACTCCCCTGCGCGTCGGACTCGAACTGCTTGAGCTGCTTGCCGTTGAGGTACTCGGAGTGCGGGTCGAGTTTGCGCAGCCCGCCGTTAATCATGTCCTCGATGAACTGCTGCTTCTCGTCGTCGGACAGTTCGCGGTAGAAGTTCGCGTCCACCTCCGCCATCACGTCCACGATCTGGCGGACGCGGCTGTAGTCCTTGTCCGGCGGCGGCGCGCTGAAGCTGACCGCCAGCCCCAGCGCGACGATCGCGGGCACCACCAGCAGCCAGGCCAAGTTGCGAAGCGGCATGTTTTCTCTCTTGGTCTTCAGCCCTCGGAGAGGGCGCGGGCGCGTAGCCAGGGGTGGAGCGAGGCTCGGCGAGCGCAACCCCTGGCGCGCCTCGCGTGAAACCCGGCGACCGACGTTCGGCGCCCTGGTTGGTCCGCGAAGTCCGCCAGGGGTTGCGCTCGCCGAGCTTCACCCCCGGCTACGCGCCCGCGCCCTCTCCGAGGGCTGAAAACAAAACGGGCCTGTCGGCACCAGACGCGGCTCTCTTCCGATTGTGCCGATTATACGCGAACGTCGCGTCGCGCGGGAGCGAACCTGGCGCGACCGACATTGTTGTAAAGATTACCTTACGTCGGTTTGCCCGCCTATCCCGCGCCGGTTATCCTCGCGCTGTGGGTTCCGCAGAACCTCCAGTTTACCGTGCCACGGCGAGTAACCAGCCATGTATAGCATCGTGATGATGGCCGCGCTCACGACCGCACCGGACGCGCCCCAGTTCAACGGCTACTTCCGCGACCTCTTCAACGGGGGCGGAAGTAACTGCAACGGGTGCAACGGCTGTTCCGGCGGCGTGCGGTACAGTTGCTTCGGCGGCGGTTGCTCCGGCGCGGCGGCATACCCGACCTCGTGTAACGGGTGCAGCGGCGGTTGCGGCTCGTCGTGCAACGGGGGCGGCGTGTTCGGCCTCGGCCTCGGCGAACGGGTGCGAAGCTTCTTCGACCGCGACTCCGGCTCCGGCTGCGGCGGCGCGCACGCTTACGGCTGCTCCGGGGCGAGTCACTCGTGCAACGGGTTCTCGTGCAACGGGTTCTCGTGCAACGGGTTCTCGTGCAACGGGTTCTCGTGCAACGGGTTCTCGTGCAACGGGT
>CANLGS010000277.1 GCA_947490035.1 Gemmataceae bacterium | reverse complement strand
CGGCTTGCACATCGCCGGCGCCGATCTCCACGCGAACGCCGACCGCGCCGGCCTTGAGGTGCGGCTTCGCGGCCTTGAGCGCTTCGCCCGCGTCGCGGCCGAGGGTCGCGGCGTCCGACACCACGAACGCCGCGGCGGGCTTCGCGCCGCCGAGCAACTTCGCGAGCGGCACACCGGCGGCCTTCGCTTTCACGTCCCAGAGTGCAACGTCGATGGCAGAGTACGCGCGAGCCGCGAGGCCGCCGAAGCCGACCGCGCGGAACCGGGCTTCGGCGCGTGCGAAGAGACGCTCCGCGTCGCGCGGGTCTTCGCCCACGATCAGCGGTGACAACTCGGTGTCAATCAGTGATCGCACCGCGGGGCCGCCCGCGCCGAGGACGTATGTGAAGCCGAGACCGGTGACGCCGGTATCGGTTTCGAGATGAACCAAGATGAGTTCGACCGCGTCCGGCGCCGTCGGGGTCGGCGCGGTGAGCGACACCCGCGACGCTTTGGTGAAGGGGACGCGCAGCCGGTCGGTGGTGAGGCGGGTGATTTTCATAAAGCTATTGGCTGTTAGCTGTTAGCTGTTAGCTGTTAGCTATTAGCCAGAGCACAGGAACTGAGGTGGTGCTGTTGTATGGCTAACGGCCAAAAGCTAACAGTCAACAGCTACTCCCCCAGGTACGCTTCGCGGATGCGCGGGTCGTGGAGCAGCACGTCGGCCTTGTCGGTGAACGTGATCCGGCCGGTTTCCAGCACGTACCCGCGGTGCGCCACCTTCAACGCCATGCGCGCGTTCTGTTCCACCAACAGCACCGACATGCCCTGTTTGTTCAGCTCGCGAATCACGTCGAAGATTTGCACCACGATCTGCGGCGCCAACCCCAACGACGGTTCATCGAGCAGCAGCAACTTCGGCCGCGACATGAGCGCGCGGGCGATGGCGAGCATCTGCTGTTCGCCCCCGGAGAGCAACCCGCCGGGCTGCGTCTGCCGCTTCCCCAAGATGGGAAACATCTGGTAGGCTTTCTGGATGTCGGCCTGCACTTGAAACGTGTCGCGACGGGTGAACGCGCCCATCTCCAAGTTCTCGCGCACCGTCAGCCGCGGGAAGATCTTGCGGCCCTCCGGCGACTGCGCGAGGCCGAGCTTCACGACGTTGTGGGGCGCGACCTCGTGAATCGCCGTCGGCCCGGACGCGGCCAGCCGGAACGTGTCGGCGAAGACGGACAGCACGCCGTCAACGAACCCCGCGGTCGCCCACCGCGTCACCGCACCGACGACCGGCACCCCCGCGGTCCGCCGGGTCAGGTTGGAAGCCACCCCGACGAGCGACCCGACCAGGCCGCGCGTACTCCCGTACCGCGCGTGTACTTCGGGCGAGACGTTGAAGACGACCTCCCCGGCGCGGGCCTTGACGACCCCGCAGATGGCGTTGAGCAGCGTCGTCTTGCCGGCCCCGTTCGCGCCGATGATGGTGACAATCTCGCCCTGATTCACGACGAGCGAGAGCTTGTGCAGCACGTTGATCGGGCCGTAACCGGCTTCGAGATCGCGCACTTCGAGCAGCGGCGGAGCGGTACTCACGACACCTCCTCCGAACCCAGGTACGCCTCGATCACCTTCGGGTCGCGGCTGATCTCGGCCGGCGTGCCCTCCGCGATCTTCACGCCGAAGTTCAGTACCACGATGCGGTCGGAAATCCCCATCACGAGGCTCATGTGGTGTTCGATCAGCAGCACCGTCATGCCGCGGTCGCGAATCTTGCGAATCAACTCCATCAAGTCAACCGTCTCGCTCGGGTTCATCCCGGCGGCCGGTTCGTCGAGCAGGAGGAGCTTGGGGTTGGTGGCGAGCGCGCGGGCGATTTCGAGTCGGCGCTGGTCGCCGTAGGGGAGGTTCTTGGCGAGTTCGTTGTGCCGCCCGGCGAGGCCGACGAACGCGAGCAACTCGGCCGCCTTCTTCTCCGCTGCCGCTTCGTGGCGCTTGTGCCCGCCGAGGCCGAGCGCGGCGAGCAGCGGGTGCCCGGCGATGGATCGCGTTAAACCGACGAGGACGTTCTCCATCACCGTCATGGACTGGAACAGGCGGATGTTCTGGAACGTGCGGGCGATGCCGCCCTGCGTGATGACGTCCGGCGCCCGGCGGGAGCGACGCCAGTTCACCAGCGCGCCGGCCGCGCCGACGAACGCCCCGATGAGGAAGCCGAGGGCCGCTCGTCCGCCGCGGTCCGCGACGTGTTGCCCCGCGTCGGACACCGCCTTGCCCCACGGGAACGCGTCGGTCTTCGCTTTGAAATTGCTGCGGATGGCGGTCTTCCACAGTCCCTCGATGTTGACCGCGAGCAGCGAAAGCAGCACGCCCGCGAGCAGCCCGACGGCGACCGCGAACGCGACCGTCTTCGCCGCGATTGGCTTCACCAGCGGTTTGCCGTCGAACAGCACCTCGCCGCCGGTCGGCTCGTAGATGCCGGTGACCGCGTTGAACACGGTCGTCTTGCCGGCCCCGTTCGGGCCGATCACGGAGAAGATCTGCCCCTCTTCGACGGCGAGATCGACGCCGTCCACGGCGGTGATCCCGCCGAACCGCATCGTGAGTTTGTGAACGGACAGAACCGGCATAGGAGACCAGAAGACAGAGGGCAGAAATCAGCCGCAGATAACGCAGAACAACGCAGATCAGAGAATGCAGAGATCAATTCAGGCTCGGTTTTCTGTCTTGATCTGCGTTCTCTGCGTTTATCTGCGGCTCTTCTTTCTTTTCCGCGTCCGGGTGTAGCTCGCGCTGGTGGCGCGTTTCGGGCAGCAGCCCCTCCGGGCGGAACCGCATCATGAGGATGAGGACGCTGCCGAAGATGATGATCTTCCACCCGCTCACCTTGTAGTAGGTCCGCGCGCCGGCGTCGAACTGCTCTTGCAGGTAGTTGTCGAGCAGGTTGGTCGCGATGCGGTCGAAGCCCATCAGCAGGAACACGCCGAGCAGCACGCCCGACCGGTTGCCCAGCCCGCCCAGGATGACGCAGCACACCATAATCATCGAGAGCGTGAAGTCGTAGGCCTGCGGGTTGCCGGTGGTGCCCAGCGCCATCGCGTAGAACGCGCCGGCCAATCCCGCGAGGCCGGCACCCAGCGCGATGGCCGCGAGCTTCAGCCGTGCCGGGTTCAGCCCCATGCACGTCGCCGCCAGTTCGTCCTCGCGCAGCGCCACCCACGCCCGCCCCAGACGCGACCGCTCCAGGTTCCGCAGGAACAGCATGACCATGCCGAGTGTTCCGAGGATGATGAAGTACAGGTACGGGTACTTGTACCACCGCGTGCCCCAGTTGGAATGCACCTGCACGGCGCTGAAGTCGGCGTCCTCGGACACGCCCGGCAGCGGCCCCGCCTCGATCGGGTTCAGCCCCTTCGTGCCCTCGGTAATGGCGTCCAGGTTGCGGATCGCGTAGAGCGTGATGAGTCCGAAGCCGAGCGTGACGAGCGAGAGATAGTCACCCCGTAGGCGCAGGATGGGCGCGGTCGTGATGACGCCGACGGTGGCGCTGATGACCATGGCCGCGACCGCCGCGACCAGGAAGCTCTGTTGGAACGGGAAGAACGGTACCGTCAGGATGCCGACCGTGTACGCGCCGATGCCGAAGAATGCGGCGATCCCCAGGTGCAGTAACCCGGTGTACCCCATGACGACGTTCAGCGCCAGCGCGAGGATCGCGTAGACGAACAGGATGGTGAACTGCGCGCCCCGGTTCGACTCTGCGAACGGCAGGAACGGGTACGCAAAGAGCGCGACAAATAAGATCGGCACCCAGTCGCGCGCGTGTCTCATACCTTCTCCCGCGTGCGGGCGCCGAGCAGGCCGGTGGGCCGGAAGATCAGGATCACGATGAGGATGCCGAAGATAATCACTTCGCTCCACATCGCGCCGACGTAAGCCTTGCCGAGTTCGCCGACGACGCCGATCACCAACCCGCCGAGGACGGCGCCGGGGATGTTGCCGATCCCGCCGAGGACGGCCGCGGTGAACGCGTACAGCCCGTTCTGGAACCCCATCTGATACTCGACCGACTTGATGTACAGCCCGTACACGACGGCCGCGACGCCGGCCAGCGCGCCGCCGATGGCGAACGTCGCGGCGATCACGCGGTCGGCGTTGATGCCCATGAGCTGCGCCGCGGTCGGGTTCTGGGCGGTCGCCCGCATCGCCTTGCCGAGCGAGGTGAACTTCACGAACACGGTCAGCGCGAGCATCACCGGCACGGTGACGCCGATGACCATCGCGTCTTTCAACGTGAACCGCAGACTGGCACCGCCGATCAGGTCGATGTCCGGGATCAGGTCGGGGAACTTGACCTGAGTGGCGCCGCGCCAGAACAGCCCGAGGTTCATGAAGATGAAGCTGACGCCGATCGCGGAGACGATGACGGTGAGTTTGGGCGAGTTCCGCAGCGGCTTGTAGATGACGCGGTCGGTCGCCACGTTCAAGGCGGCGCAGCAGAGCGGCGTGAGGACCAGCATCAGCAGCACGGTGAGGATGATGGACCCGGTGCCGGAGTCGGCCGCGACGGTGACGCCCGTCCACACGGCCAGTTGCAGAGCCAGGAACGAGCCGAGCATGAACAGGTCGCCGTGCGCGAAGTTGATTAGCTCGATGATGCCGTACACCATCGTGTAGCCGAGCGCGATGAGGGCGTAGAGCGAGCCGAGGACCAAGCCGAGCAGAAGATACTGCCCGAACCCGGCACCGGCTGCTGGGCTACTGGTCGCCACATCGTTGATACTGAGAGCGAACAACTCGACCATCGGCCCCCCTGAATCGGGACGAACCCGGAGCGTGCGCGAGGTAGTTCTCCTTCCCCTCTCCCCTTGCGGGAGAGGGTGGCGAGTCTTCGAGCCGGGTGAGGGGTAGGCTTCGCGCGCGAAAAGTGCTTCGCGTGGTCCGTGCAGGCTCTCACCCCTCACTCGTCCGCGAAGCGCGGCCACCCTTTCCCGCAAGGGGAGAGGGACAAGAACTCCCTCGTTGGCCGAACTCGCCCGTCGTCACGCGGTCGGCTGCGGCTTGAACCCGCCGTCCACGATCTTGCTGATGGTGATCTCTTGCAGCGTGGTGTCGCCGTTGGCGTCGAAGCCCCACTTGCCCAGCACGCCCTTGTCGAAGTCCTTCGTCTCTAGCACCGCCTTGCGGAGTTCTTCGCGGTCCTTCTTGCCGACCTTCTTCGCGGCCTCAAGGAACACCTTGGCGGCCTCGTAGCCGTACACCGCGTAGGCTTCGGGGTCGGCCTTGTACTTCTCCTTGTACTTCTTCACGAAGTCGGCGCCGGCCCCGGTCAGCAGGCTGGGGTCTTTGCCGCCGATGGTGGCGTAGCAGGTGAGTTCCTTGAACAGGTCGGCCCCGGCCCCTTCGATGAACGCCTTCTCGTAGCAGCCGTCCGGCACGATCAGCGGGCACTTGAGGCCGACGCCCTTCATATCAATGGCGATCTGCGGGGCGCCCGTCTGACTTGTGCCGCCGAGGTAGATCGCGTCCGGGTTCTTGTTCTTCACGGTTGCGAGCGTCGTCTTGTAGTTGCCCGCCTTCACCAACTGCTCGTGGCCGAGAACCGTGATGCCCAGTTTCACGCACGCTTCCATAAACAGTTTGGCGATGCCGGCGCCGTACAGTCCCTTGTCGTCGATGACGAAGACGGTCTTGGCCTTCAGCACGTTCTTGAGGAACTTGGCGGTCTCCGGCCCCTGCACGTCGTCGGTCGGGCAGACGCGGCAGAAGGTGACCTTGCCGGACTTGCGGTAGATGCCCGGTTCGCCGCTGGCCTCGTCGCCGGGGACCACCTTGGTGAGACCGGGCCACGTGCAGGCGGGCGAAATCTGGAGCAACCCGGCCTCGTTGAGGATCGGCTGCGACACCTTCGACGCGCCGGAGTTGTACGGCCCGATGAACACCATCACGTTCTTGTCGCCGACCGCTTCGCGGGCGTTGTCGGCTTCCTTCCCGGCGTCCCAGTCGCCGGCCGCGGCGGTCGCGTCGTCCATGTCCTTGTGAACGAGCTTCTGGCCGAACAGCCCCTCCGGGTACTCGTCCATCGCCATGCGGATGCCGTTGACGATGGTGTCCGTCTGGCCCTTCGCGCTGCCGGTCCGCGGCAGGCTGGACACGATCTTGAGCGTGTTCTTGTCGCCGCCACCGCACCCGGACAGGAGGAACGCCCCCGCGCCGGCCGCGGCCACGCCGCCGCCGAT
>CANLGS010000276.1 GCA_947490035.1 Gemmataceae bacterium | reverse complement strand
TGCCGGCCGCGGGCGCGGCCGCCCTTGTGTTGGGTATGTTCCTGCTCGGCGGGCGCTGGGCCGCGGCGCTCGGGTCCGCGGTCGCGGTGGCGGTCGCGTTCATGTGCGCGAACTTCGCACCCCCGAAGTTGACGCTCGAAGACCCGAAGCCGAGCTGGGATAACACCTCGCGTTTGGTGCTGTGGAAGCCGCTCGAAAAGTCTCCATGCGAACAGTGGCTGCCGCGTGCGGCGCTCGTGTTGCTCGTCGTCGGGTTGCTCACGCGCTGGCTGGGAATGCTCGCGGGCCGCGCGATCCCCGAAAAGGCGTGGTGGACCGCGAACTTGCTCGTGTGGTTGCCGCGAGTCGCGACCGTCTACGCCGTGTCCGCGTGGCTCGTTCTCGGGCACGCCGCGTCCGACACGAAGTGGTCGTGGCTGCGGAGGGAACTTGCAATCGCGATGATGCTCGCGTGGCTCGTTTTGGATAGCCTCGCGCGCGGCGGCGCAAGTGCGGAAGTGTGCGCGTACCTGTGCGCGATCTTCTACGCGGGCGCCGCGGTGCTGCTGTACTCGCACAACGCGAAGTTCATGGAACTCGCGGTGGTGATCGGCTCCGCGCTGTTCGGCATCGCCGTCGCGTCTGGGGTGGTGCAGGTGCGCGAGGTCGGCGCGAAGATTTGCGCGAGCGGCGCGGTCCCGGCGGCGGTCGCGTTTTTGCCGGGGCTGCTCCTCGGCACGCGCCCGTCGCACGCCGAAACGAAGGTGCCCGCGATCTCGTTCTGGCTCGTCGCGCTCGCGCCACTCATCCTCGCGCCGTTCCTGATTCCGCGCGTGAGCCGACAGAACCGGTGGCTGCCGCTCGCGCTCCGCGCGGCCCTCGTGATGCTGCCGCTACTGGTCGCGGTGCTACTCGCGGGGCAGCACGAAAAGCTCCCGTATGAAGAAGAGCCGGAGTGGTAACGCGGGTCGCGGCAGCTCATACACTACCGGCACCAACCCGCACTCCTCTTGGTGCCGAATCATGTTCACGTTGAGCGCATTCGCCGATGAGATTTCGCACGACCCGCACGAGCAGGTCGCGGTGCTGAAGGCGAGCCGCGTCCGGTTCATCGAGTTCCGCTCGATCCACAAAACGAACTGTCTGATGCTCTCGGACGAGCAGATCCGCGAGTTCAAGAAGTTGCTCGACGGCGAGGGCATCGGCCTGTCCGCCATCGGCTCGCCGGTCGGCAAGGTCGCGGTGGACGACGACTTCGGCGCGCACCTGGACAAGCTCAAACGTGCCATCGAACTGTGCGGCATCTTCGGCACGAAGGGAATCCGCATCTTCAGTTTCTACCCGCCCGGCAACGATAAGAACTTCGACCCCGCGAACTGGCCCAAGTACCGCGACGAGGTACTCGGCCGCATGAGCGCGATGGCCCACATCGCGGCGGAAAACAAGGTCGTGCTGTTCCACGAGAACGAGCACCGCATCTACGGCGACTCGCCCGAACGCGTCGCGGACATCTTCCAGAACGTCAACAGTCCGGCGCTGCGCGCCGCCTACGACGCGGCCAACTACGCCTACGGCAACTTCGACCCGGTCGAGGGGTGGGAGACGACGAAGGCGTGGACGACGCACTTCCACATCAAGGACTGGAAGCGCGGCGGCCCCGCGGCCGGTCACGAGTACGGCGTGATCGCGGGCACCGGCGACGGCAACATCGCGCACAGCATCAAGGGCGCGGTCGCGATGGGCTACAAGGGCTACGCGACGATGGAGCCGCACCTGCGCGGCGGCGGTCCGACCGGCGGCATCACCGGCCCCGATCTGTTCCCCTACGCGGTCGAAGCGTTCCGAAACATCCTCCGCGATTGCGGCGGAAAGGAAGAGTAGGCGAACCCCGGCCGCAAGGCCGGGGGTGACCGCGCACAGCCGCGAAACCTGCGCACACAAGAACACCCCCGGCCTTGCGGCCGGGGTTTGCCACCGTCATGCTCAACGTTCACCTTCGCATCACCGACGCCGCGACGAACAAGCCGGTTCCAGTGCGAGTGCGCGTCACCGACTCCGACGGCACGCACTTCGCGCCGCTCGGGCGCAGTGCCGAGTTCGCCGGCGGGCGGAGCGAAGATGTCGGCGGGCACCTGCGAGCCGGGCGCGAGCGCTGGTTCTACATCGACGGCGCGTGCGAGATGCCGCTGCCGGCGGGCGTGCCGCTCCGCGTGCAGGCCGCGAAGGGGCCGGAGTGGACGCCGCTGGACGCGACCGTCACGCTCGGCGTCGGGCAAATCTCACTGCGGTTCACGATCGCGCGCTGGACGGATTCGCGCGCGGAAGGGTGGGCGAGCGTCGATACGCGCTGCCACTTCATCAGCCCACACGCGGCGCTCCTTGAAGCACAAGCCGAAGACCTGGACGCGGTGAACGTGCTGGCGATGCCGCTCCAAGTCCTCACGATGGACGCGAACACGTACACCACCACGCCGAACCTGCTCGCGTTCAGCGGTCAGGTGTCCGCGCTCGAACGCGCCGGGCACGCGGTGTTCGTGAACACGTTCAACGCCCACCCGGTGCTGGGAAAGGTAGCGCTGCTGAACTCGCACCGCCCGGTGTTCCCGCTCGCGTTCGGCGGCGAGGAGTCCGACGACTGGGGCGTGTGCGATTGGGCCGATCAGTGCCACCGCAAGGGCGGCTTGGTGGTGTGGGTCGATGCGTTCGAGCCGGCCGGCGGCGTCACCGGCGGCGAGGCGCTCGTCGCCGCGATCCTGGGAAAGATCGACGCCATCGAGGTGTGTGGTCGGCCGCGCAAGTCGCCGCTGATGCCGTGGGTGTACCGGCTGTGGGACGCGGGCGTGCGGGTGCCGCTGGTCGGCGCGAGCGGCAAGGATTCCAACGCCGTGCAGATGGGCGCAATGCGGACGTATGCGCGGATGCAGCGAAGCGACCCCTCCGACATCAAGCCGCTTGTGGCTTCGCACGCATGCGAAGCCGCAAGCGGCCCCTCGGGTTGGGTCGAAGCCATTCGTGCCGGGCGCACGTTCGTCACCACGGGGCCGCTGCTCGACTTCACCGTCGATGGATCGCGCGCGGTCGCGTTGGTGCGCGCGCCGACTGGTTCGTCGCGTGTGGAGATCGTCGCGAACGGAGAAGTGATCGCTTCCGGCGAAGGCACGGCGGAGGCCGCACTCCCGGAAGCCGGGTGGGTCGCGGCGCGGACGACGGACGCCGGGTTCGCTCACACGTCGCCGGTGGTTGTGGGTTCGCCGGCGCGGAAGCCGGCGGCGGTCGCGGCGCTGCTGGCGCTGATCGAACAGACTCGCGAGTGGATCGACACGCACGGCCGGTTCGCGAACCCCAAGCGCAAGCAGACGCTCCTCGACCGGTGTGCCGATGGGGCACGGAAATTGAACGATTAGCCTCCGTCCACGGGGCGGATTCCTCAGACGAATCTCGTATCATTCGCGGTAAACCTTCTTGCGTTTGTTCACGCTCTGGGCAACCGATGGCAGACGCACCCGCACTCGTTCCGCCCGTTCCGCCCGTTCCGCCCGCGCCCGATGGCGCTGGCGCGGAAACCGAGCGCCGGCGCGAACTCCAACTCGCCCATCAACAGCTCGGCGCGCACGTCGAGAACACCCCGCTGGTCGTCATCGAGTGGGACAGCGAGGCCCGCGTCATCGTGTGGAACGCGCAAGCCGAGCGCGTGTTCGGGTGGACCGCCGAGGAGGTATTGGGCAAGGGGCTGTTCGATTTCCCGTTCGTCCACGAGGACAACCGCGACCTGGCCGGGCGGATGAAGGCCGACATGACCGCGGGGCGGCAGGCGCGCAGCGTGGTCGTCACCGCCAACTACACCAAGAGCGGCGCGGTCGTCTGGTGCGAGTGGTACAGTTCGGTGCTGTTCGACGACGCGGGGCGGGTGGCCTCGATCCTGACGCTGGCCCTGGACGTGACCCCGTACCGGGCCACGGCGGAGGCGCTGGAGCACAGCCGCGCCCGGCTGCGGGCGGCGCTGGACGGGGCGAAGATGCTGGCGTGGGACATGGACCTGGCCGCGAACCGTTGGGAGACGACGGTCGATATTCCCGACTTCTACGGGTTGCCGCACGGCCCGGACTACTCCAACCCGGAACTCGCGCTCCGCGCCGTCCACCCCGACGACGTGGCCGCGGTGCTGGCCGGGCGGCAACTGGCGATCGAAACCGGCGCGCCGATGCGGTACGAGTTCCGCGGCCGCGAACCGGCCGAGGACGGCGGCCCGCGGTGGTACACGACGCGCGGGCAGGTACTCCGCGACGAGACCGGCAAGGCGGCACGCATCGTCGCCGTGACAACCGACGTGACCGAGTGGAAGCGCGCCGAGGAGCAGCGCGAGGCGCTCAACCGCCAGCTCCGCGACGCGGCCAAGTGGGAGAGCCTGGGCGTGCTCGCCGGCGGCGTCGCGCACGACTTCAACAACATCCTCACCGTGGTGCTGGGCAGTGCCAACCTGGCCCGCCGCGGGCTGCCCGCGAACTCGTCGGCGGCCGCCTACCTCGACCAGATCGAGCAGTCGTGCCGGCGCGCCGCGGACGTGTGCCGTCAGATGCTCACCTACTCGGGGCGCAACCAGGGCGTCGCGGCCCGGATCGACCTCACGCCCCTCGTGCGCGAGGCCGCGGCGCTGCTCGTCGGTGCCGCCGCGCCCCACGCCGTGCGGTACGAACTGGCCAACGATCTGCCGCTCGCCCACGCCGACGCCGGTCAGGTTCGGCAGGTGCTGGTGAACCTCGTCACGAACGCGGCCGAGGCGCTCGCCGGCGCGCCCGGCGAGATCGCGGTGCGCGCCACCGCCGCCGAGGTGCCGTCCGGCGTCCCCGACGGCATGTTCCATCTCGCGCCGCCGCCGGGCCGGTACGCGTGCCTCTCGGTCGGCGACACCGGACCCGGCATGTCGGCCGAGGTGCGCGCCAGCATGTTCGACCCGTTCTACTCGACCAAGTTCACCGGCCGCGGGCTGGGGTTGGCCGCCGTCCTGGGGATCGTCCGCGCCCACAAGGGCGGCATACGCGTCGAGAGCGCCGCGGGAAAGGGCACCACCGTGACCGTGTACTGGCCCGCGCCGGTCGAACAGGTTGTGCCCGCCCGCACCGCGCCCGGTGCGCCGGGCATCGCCGCGAACGTCGCGCTGGTGATCGACGACGAGATGTTCGTCCGCGAGGTGACCGCTTCGACGCTCGAAGAGATCGGGTTCGCCCCGATCCTGGCCGCGGACGGGCCGTCCGGGATCGAGCTGTTCCACCGCCACCGCGACACGATCAAGGTAGCCGTGATCGACGTGGTGATGCCCGGCATGACCGGCGATCAGGTGCTCAAGACGCTCCGGCTGTTCGCCCCGAAACTGCCCGTGGTGCTGGTCAGCGGGTTCACCGACAGCCGCGTGGTGACGGCCGAGTTCGGTGCCCACACCGAGTTCTTGCAGAAGCCGTTCCACCCGGAGGATTTGATGGCCGTGGTGCGGCGCCTCGTGGGCGCCGAACCCGCGCCGTGACGCGATGGGAACCCCACCCGGACGGATCGGTGCCGTGGCTCTATGTCGCTTGGCCCGTAGTGACGCGGCGATGAATGTGGTATCGTGAGCTTGTTACGCGACCGCCCACGAGGTAAGCCGATGTCCGCCACCGAGCCGCGCCTGAGCCGAGAGGAACTTGCCCGCCGAGGCGACGACACTTTCACGCGGTTGGTCCGTCCCGTCCTTCGCCCAGAGGACGACGGCAAGTTCGTCGCCGTCGATGTGGAGTCCGGCACGTTCGAGGTGGACGAGGACGACCACGCGGCGGTATCGCGACTGCACCGCCGCGTGCCGGGTGCGCAAGTCTGGCTGGTCCGTGCCGGCTACCCGACTGCCCACCGGCTCAGGAGCGGCCGGTGATTCGCGGCATCGTCACCGTCGATTGTGAACCGGTCATCCGCCTTCGGGTTCGCGGCCCAACTGGGTTGGTTGCGGACGTGGACGTTGTCGTCGACACAGGCTTCACCGGAGCGTTGGTATTGCCCGCGACGGTCGTGACCGCGCTGGGCTTGCCGTGGCAGTCCGGCGGGACAGCGGTACTGGCGGACGGCACGACCTGCCAAACAGACTATTACGAGGTGGAGTTGTAGTGGGGAGGAGGGTGGGTCACGGTGCTGGCGATGTCGGTCGGGCCGGAGTCGCTCCTGGGAATGCGGATGCTCACCGGCCACCGCTTGGTTGTCGAAGGTTCCGCCGGTGGCTCGGTGGAGA
>CANLGS010000275.1 GCA_947490035.1 Gemmataceae bacterium | reverse complement strand
CGGGCGTAGGCCTGGGCGAGGTGAGCGACGCGGGGCTGGCCGCCTTCAAGGGCTGCAAGAACCTGACGGTCCTCGACCTGAGCAACACGCAGGTGAGCGACGCGGGGCTGGCGAACTTCAAGGACTGCAAGAACCTGACGCACCTCTTCCTGGGCGGCACGCAGGTGGGTGACGCGGGGCTGGCCCACTTCAAGGGCTGCAAGAACCTGACATTCCTCTTCCTGGGCGGCACGCAGGTGGGTGACGCGGGGCTGGCCCACTTCAAGGACTGCAAGAACCTGGTGTACCTCTGGCTGGACGGCTGCGTGAAGGTGAGCGACGCGGGGCTGGCGAACTTCAAGGAGTGCAAGAACCTGGTGCACCTCATCCTGAACGGCTGCGCGCAGGTGGGTAACGCGGGCTTGGCCCACCTTAAGGACTGCAAGAACCTGACGCACCTCGATGTGCGGAAGACGAAAGTCACGAAGGAGGGTGTCGCGGAGTTCAGCAAGGGTCTGCCACAGTGCAAGATCGTGTGGGACGGCGGTACTATCGAGCCGAAGAAGTGAATCAGGGGGCTCCCGCTCCCGCTCGCCGCCGCCTTCCGTCTGGCTGATTGCTGATCGTGTTGAAAGGGTTCGTGTTGCTTGCGTTGGACTGCTGGAAGTGTTGGCTTTCAGATAGCTACTTGACAAATGTCCACTTATCACGCATGGACATGGGTAGAGGAGTAATGATGCCCGTGGGGTGTACTTCTGCATCCCACACGCCGACACTGCGCGCCGGCATCCACACCGCTGAGGTGGGTTACGGTCGTCCGGCGGGGTTTCTTGGTGATGAGGTCTTCGCGGAAGTTACTTGCTGTCAGTTGTGGTCAACAATGCTGCGAATTGGCGGTCGATTTTCACCGCAAACGACTATTCCGCAACGAGATGCGCCTTAATGGCCACCCCTGGCCGTTTCAAAACCCTACGATTTGCAGCGTTTGGTGGGCCTTTAAGGCCACCCTCCACAACCCCAAATGCACCAAACACTGGAAATCCCAGCATAAACGCAGCGGACGAAAAAGAGGGGGGAGTGGGGGGGGTAAACCCCGTCTAAGGATTTCAACACAGCAAGCTGGTCGCGGACAGCTTCTAAATCTCGTACGTCAGCGGCTCGGCGTTCGGCTTCGCGCCCTTCAGACGCAGCTTCGGCTTCTCCAGCACCACCGTCGTGTCCGCCGGCACGCTCTCCGTCAGCCACACGTTCGACCCCACCGCACGCGCGCCGATCACCGTCTGGCCGCCCAAGATGGTCGCGTTCGCGTACACCACCACGCCGACGTCGAGCGTCGGGTGTCGCTTGTAACTCCCGTGCAGCAGCCCGCCCTCGTCGTCCTTCGTGAAGCTCAGCGCGCCGAGCGTCACGCCCTGGTACAACTTCACGCCCTGCCCGATGTGGCACGTCTCGCCGATCACCACGCCGGTGCCGTGGTCGATGAAGAAGCTCAGTCCCCGCAGTAAATGCTGCAAATCACAGTCTCGCAGCCTGATCTTTTACCGTATAGCCTCTGATCCGCGAGCAGGGGAGATTCCGTACAACTGGAACGACCCATTGCGAGATGAATCGACACGTTCGCTGCCCGACCTCCTGCGGCTGATTCAGGACATCATTACAACAGTCTGAGTTACGTTTTGCTCTGTGGTTCGCATCATGTGACTTGCCACTTCCGCACTCCTCTTCCCGTGACTTAAGCTCAGTTGCCGACATTTCCGTTTCCCGCCCGTAACCTGTTCCGGTCGGAATGCTAGAATGGGCAGTGCCTCTCCGACCGGTTGTAGGATCGGGCGAAACCGTTCGCACTCGCCCCGTTGTGTGGTGTAATACCTCCATGAAGCTGCTCACTTCAGTCTTCCTGCGGAACGGGCGCGTCCGGCCGGCCGGCGGCTGGTTCACGCTCGCGTGCGTCGCGTTCCTCGTCGGCCTCGAAATCGCCGGCCGGTTCGCTACCTCCGACCTGCACGACGGACTCGCCGCGTTCATGCTCATCGGCGCTGGGTTGCTCGTCGCCGTGCGGCACCGGCGCGAACCGTTACCGTGGATCGTTCGGCTCGCGGCCGTCGGCCGCCGGCTCGTCACGTCCACCGCGTGGCAGCGCTACGACCACGGCATCGACCTGCGCGGCGTCCCGCCGGTGCCGCGGCGCTCGCCCCCGGTCGTGTTCGCCATCGTCGCGGGGTTCGTCGCGTGGGGCGCGGTCGCGGCTGGGCTGTGGGTCGCGTTCCCCGCCGGGTGGCGCGTCGTCGGCTTCTACTCGTCGTACACGCTCTATCTGTCGTTCATGATCGCGCTTTGGGGCGCACTGCTGGCGGTCACGTTCATCGGCGTGTTCGTGCCGGTCGCGGTACTCGACAAGTGGCTCCGCCAGTGGCTCGGCGACACCGACCGGCGCGGGGCCGAACTCGCGGCCGTCGTCGGCTACGCGGTGCTCGTGTCGGCCATCGCGTGGGTCGTGCCGCCGGCCGCGGTGCTGGTGTTGTGTCTCGTCGTCGCGGCGGTCGCGTGGGTCGCGTACCTGCCAAAGGGCAACGACGGCGCTGCTCTCCTGTGGCGCTCCTCGGCCGACAAACCGGTGTACGCGGTGCCGCTGCGTCGCGTCCTCGCGGTGATCGTCGGGCTGACGGCGCTGCTCGCGTTCGACGTGCTGCTGACCTCGTGCGGCGGGCGCCTGTTCGCGCCTCCGCGCGGCGACGACACGATGCCCGTGACCGCGCTGCTCGGCACGGTGACCGCGTGGCTCATGCCGGTGCTGCTGTGCGTGTTACTGGTGAAACTCTTCGGGGCGCGAAGCGGCGACCCGGCGCGGCGCACGCCGCCCACGCTGCACGTCTCCGGTGCGGACGCGAACGCCGTGCGCCAGGCGGCGCGGATCGCACGAAAGTGGGGCTGGTCGGTTCGCGCCGTGCCGGCACCGCGCGAACCGGGGCAAGTTCGCATCGAAGTGGTGGAGCCGGCGTGTTCCGAGGCGACCGAGTTCAACCCGCGGTGGCCGCTGAAGGTGAGCCTCGCGGACCTGCAAACCGGTGTGGTGAAGGAGCGCCTCGACCGGCGCGACGAGATCGCGGTGCGGCGGCAGTTGTTCCGCGGGTTGCAGAAACTGTTCAAGCGGGCGAGCGCGTTCAAGGGTCCGGCCGGCGGCGGGTTCTGGCTCGCGCCGCACTGGTGGTTCGTGGAAGGCGTGGGTCGTGAAGACGCGGACGCGGCCGGCGAGGACGCGCCGCCGCTCGTTGGCCCCGCCTACGCGCGCATCCTGCCGGCCCGCGCCCGCCAGCACGCGCACGCGGTGCTGCGCGCCACGCACGTGGACATGATCTTCATCGAGGACGGCGTGACGTTCCGCAACCTGGAGCGCACGTTGCGCGTGCTGACGGAACTGTACGACGTTCACGGCGGCAAGCGCCCGGCCGAGGAGATGCACTTCCGCGGCATCCCGAAGGTGAAGGTCATGATTCACGAGTACGAGCCGGGCAACCCGTTCCGCTCGGACCTGTACCCGGAGCCGAAGTTCGACGACCTGTCGCGCGTCCGCGTGCTGCACATCTTCCGCGACCGCGGCGAGAGCGAGGAGTTGATCGACCAGCCGTTCGACTTCTCCTCGACGCCGGCCCCCGCGCCCGCCGGCGCGATGTGGTGAGCGACCAACACAGGGAAGCACAGTCATGCCGGTACACGACTGGACGAAGGTGGACGCGGGCATCTTCCACGCGTTCCACCTTCTCTGGATCGCCGAACTTCACCAGGCCGTTTCCGAGCGGCTGCCGAAGAGCTATTATTGCCTGCCGGAACAGGTCGCGGGCGTCGGCAACCCGGACGTGCTGACCTTGCAGTTCTCAACTTACAAAACCCCGCTCCCAGGCGCGAACGGCAGCAGCGGCTCTCATCCGCCGAGCGGTGCCGGTGCTGTCGCGGTTGCCACCGCGCCGAAGGCGCGGTTCACCGCGCGCTCGGAAGCCGTCACGCGCAACCCCAAGTCGGTGGTCGTTCGGCACGTCTCCGGGCATCGCGTCGTTGCTATCATCGAGATCGTGTCGCCCAACAACAAAGGAAGCGCGAGCGCGTTGAAGGCGATGACGGAGAAGGCGGCCGGGTTCCTCCGCGCCGGCGTTCACCTGCTATTCCTCGACCTGTTCCCGCCGTCGGCGCGCGATCCGAACGGCATTCACCCGCTCATCTGGTCGGAGATCGAAACCCGGCCGACACTCGTCTGGTCGGATGCCGAAGAGCAGCCGTTCGCGCTGCCGTCGGACAAGCCGCTGACGCTGGCCGCGTACTCGTCTGGTCTGACCTTTGAAGCGTTCATCGAGCCGGTGGCGGTGGGCGACCCGCTGCCGGACATGCCGCTGTTCCTCACACCTGACGCGCACGTTCTCGTTCCACTCGAAGCGAGTTACGCAGAGGCGTGGGCGAGAATCCCTTCACCGTGGCGCGAGGTGCTCGAACCGTCCGCGTGAGGTCGAACTCTGGGTACGACCGGGAAAACCGCTGTCAACGCGTCGTCGCCCCCGGTACAGTAGTGGCCGAATCGGTACCGTTGCTCCCGCCCGAACAACGACAATACCCACCATACCCGAGCCGAGCCGGGCGACGGAGATCGCGCGGCTCGAACTCGCGCGGCTCGCGCCGGACGAACCGCTCGACGCGGTGTTCCGCCGCGCGTGCGAACTGGCCGCTGGCGCCGCCGCAGTCGAGCGAGTCGGGGTGTGGCTGTTCATCGACGACCGCACCGTACTGCGGTGCGCGAACCTCTTCGAGCAGTCAAAGGACGAACATTCGGCCGGCACGCTGCTCCGGGTCGCGGACTTCCCCAACTACTTTGCATCCCTCTCGCTGCGGAAGGCGATCCCGGCCGAGGTCGCGGTCGCGGAGCCGTGGACCGCCGAACTCGCCGCGGAGTATCTCGAACCGCTCGGCATCGGTTCGGCGCTCGACGCCGGCGTGTTCCTGGACGGCCAGTTGGTCGGGGTGGTGTGCCTCGAACACGTCGGGGCGCCGCGCGAGTGGACCACCGAGGACCGCGACTTCGCCGGTTCGGTGGCCGATCTGCTCGCCCTCCGAATTCAATCGGCCGAAGCGCGCGAGTCGCGCGCCGCGTTCCTGATTCAGGACGACCGCCCCGCCGCGCGGGACGAGAACGCGGCCCTCGAACAGCTCGCCGCCGGTGTGGCGCACGACTTCCGCAACCTGCTGACCATCTGCCTCGGCCACGGCGAGTTGCTGAGTACGCGGACCGATCTGCCGGCCGACGCGCGGCAGCAGGCGCGCGAAATCGTCGCGGTGGCCCGGCGCGGGACCGAGCTGGCGCGCGAGCTGATGGACTTCGTCCGCCCCGAGACCACACCAACCGCGCTCGACCTCGCGGCCGCGACCGGCGAATTCCTCCCCGTACTCCGTGCGGCCGTCAGCACCCGGTACGCACTGGACTACGTGCCGACCGCCGACGGCCGGGTGCTCATTGAGAAGGGGCAGTTCACGCGCCTGTTGCTGAACCTCGCCATCAACGTGAGCGAGGCCATGCCCGACGGCGGGCCGATCGTGATCCGCCTCGCGCTCGTCAAACTGACCGACGACCCCAGTTACCTCGGCCGCTTCGTCCTCCTCGAAGTGTCCGACACCGGCACGGGAATCGACGAGGCGACGCAGCGGCGCATCTTCGAGCCGTTCTTCACTACCAAGTCAAAGGGCACCGGTTTGGGTCTGGCGATCGTGCGCCGGGTCGTGGACCGCGTGGGCGGGCTGACCCGCATCGAGAGCGCGCCGGGGCGGGGCACCACGTTCCGCGTGTTCTTCCCGCGCATGGCGGTCGTAGCGGTCGGCCACTACCGCGCGGCCCGCGCGCTGCGCCCGGACCACCCGGCCGTACTCACCAACCTCGGACTACTACTCGGCGACGTGAACGAACCCGCCGCGGCGGTCACCGTGTTGAAGGAAGCCGTGCGGCTGCACCCGAACGACCACATCGCGCACTTCAACCTGGGCGGCGCGTACATCCGCCAGCAGAAGTACAAGGACGCGGAGACCGCGTACCGCGCGGCGATCAAGTTCAGCCCGAACTACGCCGCGGCGCACAGCAACCTGGGCGTGACGCCGGGCCGCTCCGGGAACGGCCCCGGCGCGCTGGTCGCGATTCGCGAGGCCGCACGACTGGCCCCGAACGACGTGCGCGTGCGCGTCAATTTCGGGCTGGCGCTTCAGAAGACCGGCGACCTGCCGGGCG
>CANLGS010000274.1 GCA_947490035.1 Gemmataceae bacterium | reverse complement strand
GAGGGTGAGTCAACATCCCTGGTGAAAACAACTTATAGCAATCGCTCGCGATGTTGTAAGGGGTGGACCCGAACGTCCCACCCCCTGAGCCGCAGGAAGATACGCACCCGCCGGAGGACGCGCGCGCGGACTTCATCCCGCCGGCGGAAGCACCGCGTAGCGCCGGTCGCCCGGACGAGCACCTGGAAGACTCGGTCGCCGCGCAAGAACTCTACGACGCGGCGATGGCCGAAGCCGTCCGCGGCAACGAGAACGACGCCGTCATCCACTTCCTGCGCGCGTCGAAGCTCGCGGAAGCGGCGCGCGAGTGGTACCTGATGGCGGTCGCGTGCCACCGCGTCGGCGACGTGTACCGCACCCCCGGCGGGCCGTACGACCTGCCGCGTGCCATCCGCATGTGCCACCGCGCCATCGCCGCGTACCAGCAGTGCGGGCTGTTCGAGGAGGCGCGGAACCTGACGTACCGCGTCGCCTGCCTGCGGCTGTGGCGGAGCGCGGAACTGCGGCTCCCGTGGCGGCAGCGGGTCGAGTTGTTCGTGTTCTGGGCCATCGCCGGTGAGCGATACGGGCACACGCGAAGTGACAGGACTTGCGAAGCCGTGCCGCTCGGCAAGCGGCACCTACCTGAATCACCCCGCGCCCAAGCCCACGCCGTTCAGCAGCGCGGTGTTCATCGTGCCGTCGGTGATCGTGAACACGCCGGGGAACTTCGCGTCCCACGGCGCGTTCGCCACCGGGCAGTACTGGCGGCCGTTCGATTCGATCGCGGCCACGCCGGGGATGTGCGCCGCGACGCTCGCGGAGTGAATCAGCGACGCGCCCACGCACGTCAGGTCTTGCACGCACCGGAACAGCCCGTACTTCTGCGCCGCCGCCGCCAACAGCAGCGTCTGCGTCTGCCCCTTGCACGCCTTGAACGCGACGCCGGTGTAGCCCATCTCCATCGACAACTTCAGCGTTTCGAGGTCGAGCAGCGATTCGTCGATCACGACCGGCTTGAGCTTCGCGGCCTCGTGCATCTTGTTTTCGGGGTGCGCCTTCAGGTCGCGCGCGGTCGGTTGCTCGACGTACTGCACGCGGTCGTAAGCTGCCGGGGCGCGGTCCTTCAACAGCCGCAGGAACTCGATCAGGTACGCGACGTTTTGGCACCGCTCGTTGAAGTCGAGCGAGTACCACCACGTTGTGACACCGCGTTGTCGCTGAACCTCCTCCGCGACCGCGTTCACGCGCACGCAGCGGTCCACGTCCCAACCGATGTCGTCGCCGTTGAGCTTGATCTTCAAGTGCGTGAGGCCGTCGCGCGCGATCCACTGCGCGAGGTGTTCGGGCATGCCGTCGCCCACGGGGTTCGTCACGTCCGCGGGCGTGATCGGGTCGAGCGCGCCTACGAGGTGATAAAGCGGCATTCGCGGCTTCGGCGCTGGTGAAACGAAGTCGTGAAGGCGGAGGCCGTCGAACTCCGCGCCGAGGTACTCGCCGAGGTCGTTGGGCAGGAACTCCGGCGTGTACGTGTGGAAGCAGTTCAGCCCGTGCAGCTTGCCGTAGGCGTCGTGAAGTGCGGCGTCGAACGCGGACGCGACGACCAGCACCGCGAGCTTCGGCACCGGTTCGGTCCACTGGTGCAGCGCGGTGAAGTCGTTGCCCGCGAGTAGCAGTTCCGGCTCCAACCTATGAGTTATGTCGATGGGGTGACCACTTAGCCCGCACCCGCTGTAGTCGCTCGCGACGCGCGACGCCAAGAAGCGCATCGCGCCGAGCGTCTGGTCGTAGGTGAGGACGCGCGACGGGAACGCCCACACGTTTCCCAGCGGCATCGAGCCGCTGCCGGTCGCCGTCTTGCCGGCGCCGCTTTCGACGGCCATCTTCACGTTCAGCACGGTGACGCGGTCGAGCGCGACCCCGCCGAACTTGATGGGCGTGCGGTAGCGGAAGTCCTCGTACTCGAAGTACACGTCGCGGACGCGGATGTCGGTGCTGCGCATAGTTTTCAGTGTTCAGTTTTCAGTGTTCAGTCAAGACAGGATACCATTCCTCTGTCCGCTCTGAACACTGAACACTGAAAACTGAACACTGATGCCGATTCCCGACTGGCAACTGCCGCCCGGCGTCGACCGCGGGCTGTGGGATTACCTGCACACGGCCGACATGGTCGCCGGTTACGACGAGCAGATGCGCGCGTCGCCGCTCGCACTGGCGGACATCGCGTTCTGCGAACGCGCGTTCCCGACACCGGGGCGGCTGGTCGATCTGGGCTGCGGCACCGGGCGGTTGTGCGCTCACTTCGCGGCGAAGGGCTACGACTGCGTCGGCGTGGATTTGTCCGAAGAGATGCTCGCGAAGGCGCGGGCCAACACGAACGTCGAGTGGGTGAACGCGAACCTCGTTGATCTGTCCGCGCTGCCGCCCGCGTCGTTCGACTACGCGGCGTGCCTGTTCAGCACACTCGGCATGGTGCGCGGCGCGGAGAACCGCACGAAGGTACTCGCGAACGCCTTCCAATTGCTGAAGCCGGGCGGCAAGTTCGTGCTGCACGTCCACAACCGGTTCTTTCGCGGGCTGGGGTTGAAGCGAGTGTTGGGTCAGCGGCTGAGGAACTTCCTCGCGCCCGCCCGCGCCGGTGACATCGCGATGTCACAAGCCTACGGCGGCGCCCCACTGACGCTGCACCACTTCACGCGCCGGATCGCGGAACGGTTGGTCGATTCGATGGGCTTTCGGGTCAAAGAGGTGAGCGCGATCGGCACCGACGGCCGGCCCGCGCGCGGGGGAAACGTGTACGGCTGGCTCCTGCTCGCGGAGCGCCCCTGACCTGTCGTAGGACAGGCCGCTGGCCTGTCTTGGCTTCGGCAGGCCGGCGGCCTACCCCACAACGACGTTCATTCCCCCATCAGTTGCCGCAGCACGGCGTCCGGGGCGGGTTCGTAGCTGTGCGGTTCCATGCCCGGTGCGGCGCGGCCCTGGCTCAAACTGCGCACCTCGTTCGCGTAGGTGAACAGCTCGCGCAGCGGCACGAACGCGACCACCTCCGCCATGTCACCGGTCGCGCTCGTATCCTGGGACTCGATCTTCCCGCCGCGCCGCGTCAGGTCGCCGAGGATCGAACCGACGAACTGGCTCGGCGTCGTCACCGTCACCTTCATGATCGGTTCGAGCAGCAACACGTTGCCCTGCGTCCCCTCGCGGTAAGCCTTGATCGCCGCCGCGATGAACGCGTCCTCCGTGGACAACTGCGGGTCGAAGCGCGCGTCCAGAATGCGCGCCTGGGCGTTCATCATCGGCATGCCGATTTCGCCGGTCTGGAGCGAGTCGTGTAGGGCTGCTTCGGCCGCCGCGAGGAACGCCACCGGGATCGGGTTCGCGTCCGTGTTCACCACGTTGAACACCGCGACCGGCTTGTCGGATTTGAAGTTGGTGAACGACACCTTCAGCCCCGCGAACGCGGACTTGTCGCCCAGCCGGTCGAGCGTGACATCGACGGTGCGCGGCGCCTTCAGCATCTCGCGGTAGCTCACGCGCGGAGCATACGCCTTGACCTTTAGTCGGAAGTCGCGTTCGAGCCGGTGCCGCTTCACTTCGAGGTGCAGGGTGCCCATGCCGCTCATCATGATCTGCCCCTCATTCGGCCTCACCTTGAACGTCGGGTCTTCGAGTTGCAGCACTTCGAGCGCGAGGTTGAGTTTGTCCTTGTCCGCGCCGCTTTCGGGTTCGATGGACTGACTCACCACCGCTTCCGCGAACGTGATCGCTTCGAGCAGGATCGGGTGCGCGGTCTCGCAGAGCGTGTCGCCGGTGACGGTGTCCTTCAAGCCGACGACGCACACGATGTCGCCGGCCGGGCCGCTCTCGATCTCTTCCAGCCCGCGCGCCGGGTCCGCGTGAACGTGGAACAGCTTCGCGACGTTCTCCTTCACGTCCTTGCCGGGGTTGTACGCCCGCATGTTCGGCTTCATCACGCCCGAGTACACGCGGATGAAGAACCGGTTGCCGTTCGGGTGCCATGACGCCTTGAACACCAGCCCGCAGAACGGCTCCTTCGGGTCCGGCTTCCGCTTCTGCTCCTTCTTGCCTTTCGGGTCGGTGCCGACAACCGGCGGCCGGTCGAGCGGACTCGGCAGGTAGAGCGTGACCGCGTCGAGCAGCGGTTGAATGCCGATGTGTTCGCGCCCGCTGCCGGCGAGTACGGGGTAGATGATGCGCGCGAGGCACTGCTCGCGCACGAGTTGCCTAACCTTCGCGGGGTCCGGGTCTTTGCCGTCGAGAACCGCCGAAGTGATGAGGTCCTTCTCGTCGTGCGCGGTGAGTACGTCGAAGAGTTGTTCGCGGTAGGTTTGCGCTTCGTCCAGGTTCTCTTCGGGGATGTCCGCGACGCGCACCGTCTTGCCGAGGTCGCCTTGATCGAAGAACTTCGCCTTCATCTCGATCAGGTCGATCACGCCGCTGAACGGCGTGCGGCTGTCGGCCGCGCCCCCGGACCCGATGGGAATAACGATCGGCACCGGGCGCCCCTGCTCCGCCGCGTTGGGCGTGAGCCGCGACTTCACGGATTCGAGCGCGCGCGCGAAATTCGCGCCGATTATGTCCATCTTGTTGATGAACACGAGTCGCGGCACGGCGTAGCGGTTCGCCTGCCGCCACACCGTTTCCGACTGCGCCTCAACGCCCTTCTGCCCGTCGAACACCACCACCGCGCCGTCGAGGACGCGCAGCGAGCGTTCGACCTCCGCGGTGAAATCGACGTGCCCCGGCGTGTCGATCAGGTTGACGGTGTAACCGGACCACTCGAACGGCACGCACGCCGAGTAGATGGTAATGCCGCGGGCCTGTTCTTCCTCATCGTAGTCGGTCTTGGTCGTGCCTAAATCGACGCCGCCGAGTTTGTGGAGCGCTCCGGAGTAAAACAGGATGTGTTCGGTGGTGGTGGTCTTGCCCGCGTCGATGTGCGCGATGACGCCGAGGTTCCGCACGCGGGTCAGGTCTTCCGATTTACTCTTCGCCATCGTCGCACCAGTGGAACACTAAACAAAAAAGAAGAAGAGCCGCAGATGACGCAGAGGAACGCAGATCGAGACAGAAGACGTTGTTAAAGAACACGCTTCTATTGTCTTGATCTGCGTTCTCTGCGTCATCTGCGGCTCTAATTTCTGTCCGCAGCCGCGTCACCAAGCGAAGTGGCTGAACGCCTTGTTCGCCTCGGCCATCTTAATCGTCTGCTCGCGCTTGCTCATCGCCTCGCCCTGGCGCTGGAAGGCGGCCATGAGTTCTTCGGCGAGGCGGAGGTGCGTGGGGCGCCCGGCTTTCGCGCGGATCGCGGCCAGAATCCACCGGATCGCGAGGCTTTCGGCCCGCTTCGGCTTCACCTGCATCGGCACCTGGTAGTTCGCACCGCCGACGCGACGCGAACGCACTTCGAGCGACGGCTTGATGTTGCTCAGCGCTTCGGTGAAGACGTTGATCGGGTCCGCGTCCGGCATGCGCTTCTTGATCTGATCGAGCGCGTCGTAGACCACCCGCGTCGCGACGGACTTCTTGCCGTCGTGCATCAGGCAGTTGATGAACTTGCTCAACAGGAGCGAGCCGTACCGGGTGTCCGGTGCGAGCTTGTCGTAACTGGCGGTGCGTGTTTTGGAACCCATTGTCTTCTCTTGTAGGGTGGGTCGAGGCTCGGCTTTGCGAGCCGAAGGCCCACCAGCACTGAGCGACCGGCTATGTGTATCCGCGTCGGCAGATGGTGGGCCTTCGCCGCAAAGCCGGCTCGACCCACCCTACCGGATTACTTGCCTTCCTTCTTCGTGCCGTACTTCGAGCGGGCCTGCTTGCGCTCCGTCACGCCCTGCGAGTCGAGGACGCCGCGGACGATGTGGTAGCGCACGCCCGGCAAGTCGCGGACGCGACCGCCGCGGACCAGCACGATCGAGTGTTCTTGCAGGTTGTGGCCTTCGCCGGGGATATACGCGGTCACTTCGATGCCGTTGGAGAGCCGGACGCGGGCCACCTTGCGCAGTGCCGAGTTCGGCTTCTTCGGCGTCATCGTCTTGACGACGGTACACACGCCGCGGCGCTGCGGGCACCCCTGGATGGCCGGGTGTTTCGGCTTCGAGCGCTGCGGCACGCGCGGGCTTTTGATCAACTGATTAATCGTCGGCATTCGTCGTGTCCTGTTAACCGTTGGCGGCGGCCGAACGGGAATAAGTATGTTAGCGAGAGGCCCGCAAGCGGGAAGAGCGCTGTCGGAGATTTTGGTGAACCGCGACCG
>CANLGS010000273.1 GCA_947490035.1 Gemmataceae bacterium | reverse complement strand
CGGATGCAGACCAGCGCGCCGGAACTCATGGACCTGTCGAAGGAGAGTACGAAGACGCTCGGCATGTACGGCGCGGTTCAGGGCAAGCCGAGCTTCGCCGCGAACTGCGTTCTTGCACGCCGCTTGGTGCAGCGCGGCGTGCGGTTCATCCAGCTCTACCACACCGACTGGGACATGCACGGCGGCGCGCTGGACCTGACCAAACCGCTCGACAACATCTGTAAGGAGATCGACCAGCCGTGCGCCGCGCTCATTAAAGACTTAAAGCAACTCGGCATGTTGGACAGCACAATCGTGGTGTGGGGCGGCGAGTTCGGTCGCACGCCGATGGGCGAGACGCGCGAGACGATCGGCCGCGACCACCACATCGACGCCTACACGATGTGGCTCGCCGGCGGCGGGTTCAAGCCGGGCGCGCTGCACGGCAAGTCCGACGAGATCGGCTACAACGTGGTCGAAGATCAGGTTCACGTCCACGACCTGCAAGCGACGATCCTCAACCAGATGGGGATGGATCACACGAAGTTGACGTTCCGCTTCCAGGGCCGCGACTTCCGGCTGACCGACGTTCACGGCAAGGTGGTGAAAGAGATTCTGGCGTGACTGGTCTGAGCTTCTGGGCCTCGACAAGCCACCAACGACCTTCAAGCCGCCCCATTGCAATGGGGCGGCTTCGTTTCTACACACATCGCTGTTTTAACGAACTACTTTCTCCTTGAACCGCGCGCGAACTGAGGGTACTCTCCAATCACTGCCTGAATCGCCCGCCCGCCTCGAAGCCTTCCCTGATTGGCTCTCCCATGCTCAGGGTTCTCGGACATTCTTCCGCCGCGAGCGATGGCGTCACCCGCCGCGACCTGCTGCGCGCCGGCTCGCTCGCTATCTTGGCGAGCGGGGGGCGTCAGCCCCCTGTTAGCGCCGTACCTTCGCTCGCGAAGCCGCAAGCGGCGCGCGCCAAGAGTGTCATCCTCATCGACCTGTTCGGCGGGCCGAGCCACATCGACACGTTCGACCCGAAGCCGGACGCGCCCGACGGGATTCGCGGCGAGTTCAAGACGATCGCCACCGCGCTGCCGGGTATTCGCGTCTGCGAACACCTGCCGCAACTCGCGCAGCGGTTGGATAAACTCGCGGTGGTGCGCTCGGTCACGCACAAGTACAACTCGCACAACCCGTATGGCGTGATGACCGGCTACGACGGCGGGCACGACCAGACCGACTACTTCGCGCGGCCCACGAACCACCCCAGCGTGCCGAGCGTGTG
Organism: Gemmataceae bacterium; assembly: GCA_947490035.1. Taxonomy (GTDB): domain Bacteria; phylum Planctomycetota; class Planctomycetia; order Gemmatales; family Gemmataceae; genus Gemmata. The sequence continues at coordinate 5,007 of CANLGS010000273.1, read as the reverse complement.
CCAGTTCTTCGGCGTCGGTCGCGGCAAGGAGTTGCCCGGCTACGTCATGCTCCCGGCGTCGCCCGGTTACACACAAGGGCTGCGCCGCGCCGGCCCCTACGGCGGTTACCTCGGGCCGAAATACGACCCGGTGTTCAGCACCGCCGACGCACACGCGGGCACCGAAATCGGCTCGATCGGAACGGACTTCTACAACCCCAACATCACGCCGCGCGGCGAACCGCGGCTGCCGAAGATCAACGGCGACCTCACGCTCGACGCGCTCAACACGCGCCGCTCGCTCGTCCAGCAACTCGACGCGAAGGCGTCGCAGTACGACGTGCGCCACCACGAGGCCCGGCGCGACGCGGCGTTCGACCTGCTGTGTTCGCCGAAGGCGAAGACCGCGTTCGACCTGGCGCGCGAGCCGCACAAGCTCCGCGACCGCTACGGCAACGACCTGTTCGGCCAGAGCGTGCTGCTCGCGCGGCGGCTGGTCGAATCCGGCGTCACGTTCGTTTCGATCCACACCGAGGCGAAGCCCAACGGCCACTGGGACACGCACGAGAACAACTTCAACATGCTGAAGGGGCTGCTCCTGCCGTTCCTCGACCGCGCCCTCTCCGCGCTGATCGACGACCTCTCCGAGCGCGGCCTCCTGGACGAAACGCTGATCGTGGTGACGGGCGACATGGGCCGTTCGCCGCGCGTGAACGGCAAGGCGGGTCGCGACCACTGGCCGCAGTGCGGGTTCTGCCTGTTCGCCGGCGGCGGCACGAAGCCCGGCGTCGTCCACGGCACCACGGACAAGATCGCGGCGTTCCCCAGCGACCACCCGGTGACCGCCGGCGACCTCGTCAGCACCGTGTACGAGTTGGTCGGCGTGGACCCCGAAGGCACGGTGCCCGACCACACCAACCGGCCCACCCACATTTCCCACGGCGGGAAACCGATCCGCGGGATTCTGGAGTAATTGGCGAACCCCGCCCGCAAGGGCGGGGGTGTCTTCGCGTGTCCCGCCACCCACCACAACCCACCCCCGCCCTTGCGGGCGGGGTTCGCCTGGAGACTCTCATGCTGCGTTTCGGTGATTCGGCTCGGCTCGGGCGGCGCGACTTCCTTCGCGTCGGCTCGCTCGCGCTCGGCGGCATGTCGCTGCCGTGGCTCATCCCCACCGCGAGCGCGGGCACGAAGCTCTCCGAGGCCGGCAAGCCGGTCACGGACAAGTCCGTCGTGTTCCTGTTCTGCCACGGCGGGCCGAGTCAGTTCGAGACGTTCGACCCGAAGATGACCGCGCCCGCGGAGGTCCGCAGCGCGACCGGCGAGATCAAGACCTCGATCCCCGGCGTCACGTTCGGCGGCACGTTCCCGAAGCTCGCGGCCCGCGCCAACAAGCTGTGCGTCGTGCGGTCGTTCGTGCCGGGCGACGCCAACCACGACATCAAAACCATCGTCGGCAAGGACTCGTTCGGGGCGAACATCGGTAGCGCCTACGCCAGCGCCGCGGGCGGCAACAACCCGTCGAACGGGATGCCGACGAACTGCGTGCTGTTCCCGCGGTCGGTCGATCCGGCCGCCGGACCGGGGCAGGACAAGTTCGGCAAGTTCGACGCGACCGGCCCGTTCCCCGCGAACACCGCGCCGTTCCAGCCGGACGGCACCGGGAACGCCAAGAGCGACATGAAGCTGAACCTGCCGATGTCGCGGCTCGAAGACCGCCGCGCCCTGCTCGACGGCTTCGACCAACTGAAACGCGGCTTCGAGGCCGAAGGCGAGTCGGTGGACGCGGCCCGGCAGAAGGCGTTCAGCATCCTCCTCGGCGGCGTCGGCGAGGCGTTCGACATCACCAAAGAGGACGCCAAGACGGTCGAGAAGTACGACACCGCGAAGCTGTACGACGTGGCGAAGATCGACAAGAAGTGGAACAACTGGAAGCACTACACCGACAACGCCAAGACGCTCGGCAAGCTCATGCTGCTCGCGCGGCGGCTGGTCGAACGCGGGGCCGGGTTCGTCACGGTCACCACGAACTTCGTGTGGGACATGCACGCCGACCAGAACAACGCGACGGTGGCCGAGGGCATGGGGTACATGGCCCCGCCGCTCGACCACGCGATCAGCACGTTCCTCGACGACCTCCGCGACCGCGGTCTCGAAGACAAGGTGATGCTGGTGGTGTGCGGCGAGATGGGCCGCACGCCGAAGATCAACGGCAAGGGGGGCCGCGACCACTGGGGCAACCTCGGGCCGCTCATGCTCGCGGGCGGCGGACTGCCGGAAGGCGCCGTGATCGGCAAGTCGTCGGCCAACGGCGGCGACCCCGCGACCGAGCCGGTGCGCGTCTCGAACCTGATCGGCACCATCATGAACACGCTGTTCGACGTGGGCAAGCTCCGCATCACGCGCGGCGTCAGCCGCGAACTCCTCACGATGTCCGAGTACACTCCCATCCGCGGGCTGCACGGCTGACGTGGCCCGGTCACTCCGTGACCGGGCTTCTGCCTTCGTCTTGTGGCACAGACATTCCTGTCTGTGCGCCTGAACCCTCGAAGCACACAGACAGGAATGTCTGTGCCACAAGAGAAGACCGGTTACGGAGTGACAGCTACAATAGCGCCCTTCCCCGGAGGGCGGTATGGCGCGCGAACCGATCAACATCTTCACCCGGCTCGCGGACCTCGCCGGCGTCGCCCGGTTGCTCCGCGAGCGAGCGCCGGGGTCCACTTCGACGGCCCCGACGACGACTGGCGCCTCGCCGATGTCGTCTTCGTCAGGTGCGAGGCGCGGTGGACGATCACGTTCAAGCACGACCCCGACTACTCCAGCGAAACGAACTGGTCCCGCCAGATGGACGGGATGCGCGGCTACTTCGCGCGTTTCCCCGACACGCCGCGCAAGGAGCGCGTCCTCCTGCTCACCACCACGTTCCGCGGCGCGATTGCCGCCGACTTCGACCCCGAGTTTGAACCCGAAGGCGACCCGCGTCTGACGCTCCTCTTTGAAGTCGCGCGCCTGCTCGACGGCGTGCTGTTCACCCCGGCGGCGCTGCGCGACGCGAGCGGGCGCGTCCTGTTCGGCGTTTGGGGCGAGGCCGAAGAGGACGCGGACGCGGAGTGGCCGCGGGTGCTCGGCGAGGTGCCGGCGTCGGAACCCCTGGGCGCGGCGATGCACGAGATGTCGCGCCCGAAACCGCCCGACGAGGAACCCGGACCGGAGGCAAACCCGCCCGCGGCGGAGCGCGTTGCACGGCGGGCGCTGGCGCTGGTCGCGGTCACCGCGCGCGCCATTCTGGAACAGGACGACGCGAGTGCGGAACACGTGCGGAACACCTACGCCGACCTGCTCGCGTGGGTGACCGAGATCGGCCTCGACGCCGAGTTCGAGCCTGACGAGCGCGAGGTGGTGAACTGCCCGCTCGGGCAACTCGACCCGCAGCAGCAGGCGAACGCGACGTGGCGGCTCGAAGCGCTGGTCGTGCTGGCGTGGGCGCTGAAGCGGTTCGACATCCCGCCGCACGACGAACTAGCCAAACTCAACCCGCTCTGGAAGTGTCTCGGCGTCCTCGACGCCGACGCGGCGCGCGGGCTGATCGCGAACCCGGACCTGCGTTCGCGCGAGGAGATCGGCACGGTCCGCAACCGGCTGTTCGCGCTGCACTGGCGGTTGCGGAACTACCACCTCACGCCGGCGGTGATCGACTTCGCGGAGTTCGCGCGCACGTGCTGGTTCGGCCCGCTCGACCTGACCGACCTGCCGCTGATCGACGGCGACCTCGCGGTCGGCGGGGAGCGCATCAACCGAGCCGCGGCCGGCGCGGTGGCGACCGCGCGCAGCACCGCGCACGAGCGGCACCAGGCCGCGAACTGGCTGTGGGAAGGGCCGGACGAGTTGTCGGCCGCGAGCGTCGCGACGTGACTCACACTCGCTCGACGCGGTGCCCGGCGGAAACGCGGGTGACGACGCACGGCACGCGCCCGCGGAACCGCAGTGCGAGTGACAACGCGGTGTCACTGTCTTCGACCACCGCGAACGCGGTCGGCCCCCACGAGCTTTGACCGACCCCGCGAACCCCGCACGCACGCACGTCTTCGATCAACGTCTCGATCTCTTGCGACGCGTACTTTCCGCCTTGCGCCGCGCGAAATGGTTCGCCGGCCTTGCGGTTGAACTCGTACACGGCGTCGCCGAACGCGTCGATGTCACCTCGCTGCGCGGCCGGAATGATGGCCGTTTCCGCGAGTCGCCGAAGCGAGTCCGGGTCGCCGCCGCTCGCCGCGGCGAACGCCTGGCGTTCGTGGTGTCCGTGCCAGTGGGCCGCGACCGGCGGCGTGAACAGCACGACCCGCCATTCGTCGGGAAGCGCGACGTGCGCCAGCAGCGGCGACACCGCTTCGCCCGGTTTCTTCCCGGCATCGACGAGCAACCCGCCGCGGTCGAAGCCGTGGACGCCGATCGCGGATCGCGCGCCGCGCCCGACGCGCGCCGCGAGTTCCGCCGACGACAACTCCCCTTCCCCGCTCGCGACCGCGAGCGCCTTCGCGACCGCCAGCCCGAGTTGCGTGCCGACGCCGAGGCCGGTGTGTTCCGCCGGGCAGCGCTCGACCAGCACCTGATACGGGCGCCGGCGTTCTTCCGGTAACGCGAGCGCGAAGCGCATCGCGAACACCTGGGCGCGGCTCGCGAGCGCGCCCTCGAACTGCCACGCCTCCGCGGACCGTGCGGTGACGACCACGCCGGGACGCTCGACCATCAGCCCGAAGCCGCCGAAGGCGCGCGTGCCGGTATCCGCTTCGCCCGCGGCCGGCACGTGGAACAGCCCGCAGTGCAACCGGCTCGGCGCGATGACGCGTATCATCGCGTCGCCTCCACGCGCGTTTCCCTCTCCCCTTGCGGGAGAGGGTGGCGAGGCTTTGCGAGCCGGGTGAGGGGTCGGCTCCACGCGCCGAGTGACTTACCCCTCACCCGGTCGGCGAAGCGCCGCCCACCCTCTCCCGCAAGGGGAGAGGGCAAAGAACAGCAAATAATCAT
>CANLGS010000272.1 GCA_947490035.1 Gemmataceae bacterium | reverse complement strand
TTCTTCCTGATCGAAAGCCCCAAGCCCTCTGGGTGCGAGACGGTGGCGGCCGGCGACCGGCGGTTCCCGGTGCCGCTGGACTCGCAGGGTCACGTGTTGCGCGAGGACCGCGAAGCGATGTCGTGCTTCCACTACGAATCGGCTGCCGCGGCCGCGGCGGGGTTCGTGGTGCGGGCCGAGTTCGCGGGGGAGTTCATGCTGCCGCCGGCGCGCGGCGGGTTGATGTACCAGCCCACCAGCGGCGGCCACAGCGACTCGTTCGTGTTGAAGGTGACACCGAAGAAGTGACGGCCGGGTTTGTACCCCGGAGGGGTTACACTCCTCAGCCCAGGGCAACGCCCTGGGTACGCGACACGGGCACACGGTCGGCATAGGCCGCCCTTCGCACCCCAATCCCAGGGCGTTGCCCTGGGCTGAGGAGTGTAACCCCTCCGGGGTACAAACCTGGTTGGCGGTTACCAACGCTGTCCGTCCGGCTCGTCAACACGTTCACCCCGACTGCGCTTGCATTTTCGCGCTCGCGCGGTTCAATTGTCGGTACTCACCGCCGACGCCCGCCTTCCGCCCGCAAGGACTGCCGTGCCCATCAATTTCGACTGCTCGTGCGGAAAGACGCTCCGCGTGCCCGACGAACACGCCGGGCGGCGGGTGAAGTGCCCCGCGTGTGCCGTCGTCTCGACCGTGCCCACACCGGAACCGATGTTCGAGGTGGTCGAAGAACCGGCCGCGCCGCCCCCGCCGAAGGCCCGACCGGTCGCGAAGGCGGCCCCCTCCAAAACCGACGACGATGACGACGACGACCGCGCGTACGGCGTGGCGAAGAAGAGCCGTCGCGAAGAAGCGGAAGAAGAGGAAAGAGAGGAAGAAGAGGAACGCCGGCGCAGGAAGAAAAGGCGCCGCGCCCCGCCCCGTGAGTCGTCACGCGCCACCGGCGGCGGCAGCGCCACCGGCGAGATCGTCGGTGGCCTGATCGCGATGGTCATCGGCGGTCTGCTGGTTCTCCTCGCGCTGGGGAACAACCGCGTCCCGATCTACGGGGGCGTGCTGTTCGTCTTGGGGTTGATCGGGCTGTTCAAGGGTCTGGCCGGCGGCAGCGGCTAAGGCGTTTATACTTCTCGCGGCCACGATTGAGACGTTCTTAACGAGCCGGAAGCGTGACCGACGGATAGAGCTGTCCGTCGCTCACGCTTCCGGCTCGTCAAGAACGAGTCGTCTTACCTCCGGCCGCGCGAAGGAATGATGTCGCCGCTCGTTCGAGGGATCTATGGCGGATATCGCGGGTGTACTCTTCGGGTGCGGTGTCGGACTGTTCGGGCTGTTCGTCGCGCTGCTCATCGGCTCCGTGCTGGTGCGCGCGGCGGTGGCGGTGGCGAACCGCGTCCTCCGCCCGGCGGAGGTGCCGCCGGACACGTTCGGCCAGTGGGACGACTGGGACTCGGACGAACCCGCCCCGAAGCGGCGGAAGAAGAGCGCCCGCGTCATCCCCGAACCGAGCCTCGCGACCGGGATGCTGGTCACCTTCCTCTCCGGACTCGTCAACCCGTTCAGCATCGCGGCACTCGCGGTCGTCGCGGGGGCACAACTCGACGACCCGCAAGGGCTGGACGAGTTACTCCCGTTCGCGTTCGTTGTTCTGCTCCTGCCGGTCGGCTTCGCGCTCTTCACGCTGCTCTTGCGGTTGCTGCTCCCGACCACGTTCTGGCGGGCCGCGCTGGTCGCGTTCTTTCACACCCTAATCGTTTTCGCCGTCGCGCTCGGCGCCGGGGCCGCGGTGTACCTCGCGTGGAACGCGCTCGGCGCGTGACGTGCGCCCGCCCAATCCGGATTCCGTCTTGCGGACTGCTCGCGGAACCTTAGAATCGCGTGCGTGTCGCACGACCGAAGGGCGCGACTTCCGCCCCCCGTTCACACGATATTCGCGGAGGTTACGCGGTGGCCCTTTTCTTCTGCTTCGGCTTACTCATCGGCGTGTTCGTGTTTCTCCTCATCGTCGCGGTCCTCGTCCGGCTGGCGGTCTGGATTTCCAACAAGTGCCTGGGCGGATCGGGCGGATCGGGCAATTCCGGCCGCCGGTCCTCCTACGAGGACGAGTGGGACAACGACGATGACGATTACGACCGGCCGGCGCGCCGCCGGAGCGGGTCGGCGATCCCGGAGCCGGGCTTGTTCAAGGCGATGGGCATCGCGTTCCTCTGGGTCATCGTGTCGGTCGTCGTGAGCCTCATCATCAATGAGGCTTTCGGCGTCGGAGTGAATGCCGGGCGCGGCGGACAAGGCAACCCGTTCGGTCCCGGTGCCGGCGGTCGCGATCCGATCCTCGCGCTGGGCGCGTCGTGTTTCCAACTCGTTTTCGGCTTCTTGGTCTTTGCCGGGCTGTTCACGCTCCTTCTCCCGACCACGTTCCCGCGCGCCTTGCTGGTCACGGTATTTTTCTACCTGGAATACATTGCGCTCATCATCCTTGTCGTCATTGCCGTGTTTGTCTTCTTCGCCGCCGCTGGTGGTGGCGGCGGGTTCAAGTAAGCGCGTCACCCGTTGCTCGACACGAACACCGGTTCCGCGCGCGGGCCGGTGAGTACGCACGCCGTGAGGGGTTCGCGCACCCCGCCGCTAGTGTCGATGCGGACGCGCACCGCGTTCGCGTCGGGCGCGTCCACCTGGATGTGGCCGCTCACCTGCACCTTCCCCGGTAGCGGCAGCGGGTCCGCCGAGAGCTTCTTGTCGGCGCCCAACCACACCGGGTACTCGTCGTGGAACAGCCGGTCCGTGTCGGTGCCGAACCGCGGGTTCACCGCGGCGCGGTCCCACACCTTCCGGTGCAGGCATTCGAGTTGCACGCTCGCGGGGCAGTCCAACTCCGGCGACAGCCCATTGTGCAGGAAGACGTGCCCCTCCGCCTCCGCGACCCACGGCAGACCCGCGAGGAACGCGCGGTGGTCGGCCGGCATCGCGGCCTTGAGTTCCGCGAGTTCCTGCTCCCACTTCCCCTGCGGCATGTAGTCCGGCGTGCGGCCGAGGTAACTCTGGAACGTCCACTTGTGGTCGTAGGCTTCGCCGTACCGTTTCACCCAGTACGCGGGCGGCGGGCGGTCGTGCAAGCCGGCCGCGTTGACGAGCGCGAGGTCGTGGTTGCCCGTCACGCACGTGCTGCCGGGCTTCTCCGCGATCAGTTCCATCACGCGCGAAACGAGTTGCTTGACCATCGGGTGTCGGTCCACGAGGTCGCCGAGGAAGACGAGCTTCGCGTCCGGCCATTCGGGGCACCGGCGCAACTTCGCCACGAGCTTGTCGAGCCACTCGACGCGCCCGTGCAGGTCGCCGACGGCGATGATCGGGTAACCGACGTGTGCGGGCAATTGCATCGCGATTCACCTTCTCTGAGCGTTCGTGAGAGTAGTCCTCACGCTCCGCGTGAGGTGCATTGTCTGTGTGCGAAGCGGTAGGTCGGTGGTCGTCGCACCCTCACGCGGAGCGTGAGGGCTACTCTCAGGCCACTCCCGCTACACCTCTCCGGGCTGCGCTCTAGATTGCACACTACTGGCATGTTACACGATCGACACGCGGAGAGCCGCCATGCGGGTGGACCTGTTCGGGCTGGTGATGGAAACGCCGAGCGTGACCTTTTACCTGTGGTCGCCGTGGCGGTGTTCGGCCATCGAGCACAAGATGTTCGACGCGCTGAAGGCGCTGCCCAACGTGACGGCCGAAGCCGCACCGGACGAACTGCGGCTGCACATCACCGAGAGCAAGAGCTGGCGGGTCGCGGTGCAGCACCTGTCGCGCGTGCTGAAGGGCTGGCAGGAAGAGGCCACCGACGCGAGCAAGGACGAACGACGCAGTTGGCGCTGGCTGATCGAGGCCGACACCGACGCGAGCGGGTACGACATGCAGGGCGAGAAGACGAGCTTCTGGGCCTACGTGCGGCTCTCGGTCGATCGCGGCGGACCGGGCGAAGCCGAGAAGGGCGAGGACATCGACCTCAACGGCTTCGGCGTGCAGGTGTGGGGCGAAAAGGAGTAAGGCAAAAGGCAGAAGAGCCGCAGATGACGCAGACGGACGCGGATCAGACCAAGAGATAGAGTTCTTCAAAACACTCTGCTTCTTGGCTTTAATCTGCGTCCGTCTGCGTCATCTGCGGCTCTTCTCTTCTTCGTTAATGATGGCCTTCCTTCACTTCGTTCCGGTTCCACTTCGGGATGAGTACGATCAGGTCTTGCGTGCCGTCGGGCACGCACTGGCACGCGAGCCGCGAGTCCATCGACAGGTCCGGTGCCTTGTCCAGTTCGTCCTCCTCGTTCTCCGTCGCGGGCGAACAACTCTTGCCTCCCGTCTGCACGCGAACGTGACACGTCGAACACGCGCACACGCCGCCGCACGAGTGGTTGAGTTCGATGCCGGCGCCGTCGGCGATGTCCAGCACGCTGCCCTCCAACCCGATGCTGCCGAGCGGGAACGTGGCCGGGTCCACCGCGATCTCGGTGGATTTGCCGCTCGCCTCGTCCACGAACGTGACCTTGAACGGCCGGGTCGCCTTCGGCGCCGCGCCCTTCTGGATGTATGGGTTCACGCCCGCCATGCTCGGTTCCCTGTGTCGGTGGAGAGTGGTCCATCGGCGTATTGTATCCAGGCGCGCAAACGAAGAAGCCCGCGAACACGGTTCGCGGGCTTCGGTGTTGTTCGGATCGGACCGTTCGTTACTTGCTCGCGACCGGGAACGTGAGTTCGTTGGTGATGTTCCCGACGCCCGGCGTGAGCCGCACAAGCCCTTCGACGAGCCGCGCCTCCTCGTCGTCCTTCACGGTGCCGCGAAGGGTGATGTCGGTGCCGTTGGCGATCACCTGCACGCTCTTCGGGGTGGCGATCCCGCCGGCGTCGATGATGCCGCGAAGGTCGGCCTGGAGTTTGGCCGCGGGGACGGGTGGCGTGGCGAACCGCATCGTGGCGGTGTAGCTGATCGGCACCGGGAGCGGGATCACGATGCCGCTCTGGTTGCTCGCGGTCTGGCCGCCGCGCCCGCCGGCGCCGAGACCGCCGGCGGCCCCGCGCCCGCCGGCGGCGGCGGTGCCCGTGGTGCCGTAGAGCGGCATCCCGAAGCCGCCCGGCGCCGCGCTCTTCGTGTAGAAGTCTTTACCCTGGAAGTACGGGTTCGCGTAGAAGCCCGCGAAGGCGTTGGACGCCTGGAGCGAACTCGCCGAGGTGCCGATCGGCTTCGCAATGGTCGGCTGGACGTCCATCTGCGGGTTGTTGTTGCCGCCGAGGCTGCTGCCGCCGCCGGTGTTCCCGCCGCCCAGCGTGTTACCGCCGGTCGTCCCGCCGCTGGTGATGCCGCCGGTAGCGCGCGTCGTTCCGGTCGTGGTTCCGCCGGTCATTTGGGCGAACGCGGGGGACGCCGTCGCCGCCGCGATTACGGCCGCCGACGCCCAAGTTTTGAGTCCGCGCATGAAGCACCCTCTTTCTTTCGCGGCGCGCAGTGGTATGCTGCCGCGGGGTCACGTCTTGCACACATTATCGACCCCCGGCGCCCCTGAGTCCAGTGATCCGTTGATGAGAAAGTAAGTAGTGTTCAGGATTCAGTGTTCAGGATTCAGCCAGAAGCCATGAACGGGTGATCGCTGGGTTCTCTTCCTGAACACTGAAAACTGAACACGGAACACTGATGAACGGAGATGTCATGCAACTCGGCTTCGTGTCGGCCATCCTGGGCGACCAACCGTTTGAACAGGTGTTGGCGTTCGCGGCGGATGAGGGGTTCGCGTGTGTGGAACCGATGTGCTGGCCGCCGGGCAAGGCCGACCGCCGGTACGCCGGCGTCACCCACCTGGACGTGACGAACTTCACCGACGAGGCCGCCGCGGGCGTGCAGGACTTACTCCGCATCCACCGCGTCAGCCTCTCCGGGCTGGGCTACTATCCCAACCCGCTCGACCCGGACCCGGCGCACCGGGCGCTCGTGTGCGATCACCTCATCAAGGTGATCGGGGCCGCGGCGAAGCTCGGCGTGGGCGTGGTGAACACGTTCATCGGCCGCGACCCGGTCGGCACGGTGGACGCGAACTTCGACCTCGCCAAACAGGTGTGGCCGCGCGTGCTGGCCGCCGCGAAAGCGGCCGGCGTGCGGCTCGGCATCGAACACTGCCCGATGCTGTTCAGCCCGAACGAGTGGCCGGGCGGGAAGAACGTCGCGTTCAACCCGGAGAACTGGCGCCGCCTGTTCGACGCGTTCCCGGACGCGCCTCTCGGTCTGAACTTCGACCCGTCGCACCTGATCTGGCAG
>CANLGS010000271.1 GCA_947490035.1 Gemmataceae bacterium | reverse complement strand
GGGTCTGCCCAGCATCACAGACAGGAATGTCTGTGCCACAAGAGCACAGACAGGAATGTCTGTGCCACAAGAGCACAGACAGGAATGTCTGTGCCACAAGAGGAAGACAGACCCGCTGAAGCGGGTCACTACGAACAAAGATCACTCGTCATCCTTCTTGGCCTTCAGTGGCACGAAGAACGCTGCACGCACCGGCGGCGGCATCGGACTCTTCACGCCCTTCACCGCCTTCCAGATGATCTCGCTGAAGATGAGGTCGTCCAGCGTGTCCTCTTTCGAGAGGTCTTGCTTCTCCATCCACGCGGCCCCGAACCCGCCCGGCTTGTTCTTCTCGGTCAGATCGACCTTCGGAACCTCGTGCGCGTAGCCGCTCAGGTCCGGCTTCGCGGTGAACGAGGCATACATCGGCCGGGCTGCCGCGTCGAACTGACTCATCGGCTGCACGCCCAGAATCAGTTCCATCGTGCGAAGCATACTGGTGGTGGAGTACAGTGTGCTATCGACGAACTTGCGTTTCGTGTACGGCGAAATGACCAGCGCGACGGAGCGGTGCGCGTCCACGTGGTCCGGGCCGTTCTGCGTGTCGTCCTCGATCACGAAGATCGCGGTGTCCTTCCAGAACTTGCTCTTCGACACCGCTTCGACCACCAGACCCAGCGCGAGGTCGTTGTCCGCGACCATCGCGGCGACCGTCGGCGAACCGACCTTCGACCCGGCGGTGTGGTCGTTCGGCAGGCGAAGCACCTGCATCTGCGGCATGTCGCCAGCGGCTTCAAAGCGCTTCAACTCGCTGATGAAGCGCTCGGCGCGCTTCACGTCGGGGTAGTCGAGATCGTACCCGCGGAACTTCGGGTCGAACTTTCCTTCGAGTGCCTTCACGGTTGCGGTGCTGTCCTCGAACCCGCCGTCCGGTCGGCGCGCCCCGTTCTTGATCCACTCGCCGTAGGTGCGGAAACTCACCTTCGCCTCGATGCACTTGTCCCACAGGTAGCCGCCGCTCGGCCGTGCGATCAGGTCTTTCGCGCCCTCGCTCGGGTAGCCGAAGATCTTCCCGCCGCGATAGCTTAAGGGCCAGATCTTCTCCACGAAGTCGGTCGCGTAGGCGCCCATCGTCCACTCGTGGCCGTCGGCCGACACTTCGCCATCGACGTAGAAGTTGTCGAGCAGCACGAACTGCTTCGCGAGCTTGTGGTGGTTCGGGGTGACCGCTTCGGGGAACAGGCACAGCGACGCGTCGCCGTTGCCCTCCTTGATGTCGCCCAACACCTGATCGTAGGTGCGGTTCTCCTTCACGATGTAGATGCAGTGCTTGATGGGGCTGGCGTCGCCGAGCTTCTTGGGGATCGGGTTGCCGGCTTCGACGTACTCGGACCGCACGGCGCTGCCTTCGAGGTACGGGCTGCACGCATACGCGGTCTTGCTGTGTGCCGCCATCTGTTGCGGCGTGGGCAGCTTCATCACGGTGAGTGTGCCTTTGAGTATCTGGCCGATGTACTCGTTCAGGTTGCGCGCCGCGGGGACGAGCGGGTTCGGCCCGTTGCGGTTGCTCTTCGACGACATGCCCTTGCCGTTCGCGATGTAGAGCGACTTGTCTTCTTTGTTGTAGCGCACGCTGGTCGGGTACCAGCCGGTCGGGATGAAGCCGAGCGACACCGCCTTCTTGGGGTCGGCGATGGTGAATACGCTGAGGTTGTTCGCGTCCGCGTTGGCGACGAACAGCATCTGGCCGTCCGGCGTCATCGCGAGGCTGTTGGGCGTGTTGCCGTTGGGCGCGTTCGGGTAGAGCGCGCAGTTGATCGTCTGAAGCGGCTTGCCGGTCGCGGGGTCGATCACGCTCACCGTCGTGGAGTTCGCGCACGCCACGTAGAGCGCGTCGCCCTTCGGTGAGAGAAGCATCTCGGTCGGGTGTTCGGCGGTGGGCCACGTCGCGACGACCGCGTTCTTTTCGAGATCGATGACCGCGACGCCGGCCCGCGCCCACAGGCTCACGAAGCACCGCTTGCCGCCCGGCTCGACGAGGCACGCGTAGGGGTACACCGCCGGTTCACGCGGCTTCTCTGGGTCGTCCTTCTTGGCGTCGTCCTTGCGGCCGTCCGGCGGGCTGGGCGGTTCGCCCTTACCGGGTTCCTTCTTCGCCGGCGGCGCGTCGAACAGAATCACCTTGCGGTTGTCCGGGTTCACGAGCGGTACGCGAACGACCGCGTCGGCCCACGGCACCGCCGCGAACAGATCCTTGCCGGTGGGGTCGAAGCACAGCCCGCCGACCACGCCCTTTCTCTTGGGCACGCTCACGTCGATGGCCTTGCCCTTCGTGAGGTAACCCTTGTCGAAATCGAAGACGTGAACGACTTCGTCCTCGCCGCCGCTGGCGAAGATTTGCTTCCCGTCGTTGCTCCACGTCAGCCCGTAGAAGGCCTGATGAATCTGGACGCGAGACAAGACGCGCGTGCGCTCCGGGTTCTGGTCCACGATGAGGATTTCGTGCGGTCCGTAGCCGGCGCAGAGCACCGCGGCGAACTCGCCGGTGGGGTGAATCGCGATATTCACGGGGAAGTCGCCGGCCTCGATGTGCCGGCCCGCGGGCCGCAGCGACCACTGGTTTGGGAGTTGCACGGACCCGTCCTTGCGAAGCCCCGGCAGCACGCGTTCGAGCGGCTTCGACTCCGCCTTCGGATCGTCCTTCGCGGGCGGCTGCGTCGGGGCCGCGATCAGCCCGACGCCCGCGACCAGGAGCAACCCGACCGCCCACAGAGATTGCGTGCGCATTGCGGCGCCTCGTGCGTGAAGGAGAGGGAAGGGGAGTATTGTGCGAAGTGGAGAGGGAACCGGCGCGAAGATGTTGTGAACGCCGCAAGAGCACAGGGCTTCCGCCCTGTGCTCTTGCGGGCGCGATACAATTCCCCACATGCAAACCAACACGATTCCCACCGCGGACATGCCCTTTGAAGCCGCCGCGTTCGCGGCGCGGGCGCACCAGCACCAGAAGCGCAAGGACAACCAGACGCCCTACGTCAGCCACGTGTTTCGCGTGTGCCTCGTCGTGCGCCACACCTTTGGGTTTGACGACCCGCGGATGCTTGCGGCGGCGTTACTTCACGACACCATCGAAGACACCGCGACCGACTGCGACGACATCCTCTCGCGGTTCGGAGAAGACGTGGCGACGTGGGTCGCGGCGCTCACGAAGGACATGCGCCTGCCGCACGACGCGCGCGAAGATGCTTACGCGAAGGGACTCGCCGCGGCCGACTGGCAGGTGAAGGCGCTGAAACTCGCGGACCTCTACGACAACCTCGGCGACTCGAAGCACCTCTCGCCCGGCGGGCGCAAGCGAACTGCGGCGAAGGCCCACTTCTACCTCGACGCGATCCGCCACAACATGCCGGAGCAAGTTCGGCCCGCGCTGGCGCTCGTGGAACAACGCCTCGCCGAGTTGGAAGCCGGTCTAACGACGTGATATTCCAGCGACGGTGAGCGATTGCTTCTTTGGCTCTGTGTGGTGAATCGGAATAATAGCGGTGTGCTGTTCTGTCCCTCTCCCCTTGCGGGAGAAGGTGTCGGCGCTTCGCCGACGGGTGAGGGGTGAGCTTCAACGCGCGATTGGGCTTTACCCCTCACCCGGCTCGAAGACTCGCCACCCTCTCCCGCAAGGAGAGAGGGCAAGAAAATGCCTCCCGGAGAATCACCATGTTCCTTCGCTGCTTGATACCGGCCGCGCTCGCGGTGGTCGCCTGCCTGTCGTTCGCGCCGCCGGTCGCCGCGTGCCCCGGTTGCGGGCCGCCATCCGGGCAGACACTCACGATGGAAGTGTCGCAGGCCGACTTCATCCTGTACGGCACGCTCACCAACGCGAAGCCCGACCCGAAAGACCCCGGCTCGTCGAAGGGCACGACCGAGATGACCATCGACGCCGTCGTGAAGTCGCACGCGCTGGTGAAGGACAAGAAGTCGTTCACCATCCCGCGGTTCGTGCCGCCGGACACCAAGCCGTTCAAGTACATGGTGTTCTTCAACGTCGTCAACGGCGACGTGGACCCGTACCGCGGCGTGGTCGTGAGTACCGACAGCAAACTGCCTGAGTACGTGAAGGGCGCGCTGGAAGTGAAGTCGAAGGACGCGGCCACGCGGCTCCGCTACTTCTTCGACTACCTCGAGTCCACCGAACTGGAGATCAGCGCCGACGCGTACAACGAGTTCGCGGTCGCGGAGTACAAGGAGGTGCAGGAACTCGCGGCGAAGCTGCCGGCCGAGACGCTGATGAAGTGGATCAAGGATCCGAACACGCGGGCGTCGCGCCTGGGCCTGTACGGGCTGCTCCTCGGTCACAGCGGGAAGCCCGAGCACGCGGCCGAACTGCGCAAACTGATGGACGCCCCGGACAACAAGTACAGCAGCGGGCTGGACGGGATGCTGATGGGCTACGTCATGCTCGATAAGAAGGCCGGGTTCGAGTACCTCTTGAAGCTCGTCGCGGACCCGGAGAAAGAGTTCCTCGTCAAGCATTCCGGGCTGAAGACGCTGCGCTTCTACTGGGAGTACCGCACCGACGTGCTCACCAAGAAGCAGGTACTCGAAGGCATGTCTCAACTGCTGACGCACGCGGACCTCGCGGACATGCCGATCGACGACCTGCGCAAGTGGAAGGCGTGGGACATGACCACGACGGTGCTGAAGTACGCGGACAAGGAGTCGCACAACACGCTGCCGATCAACAACCGGTCGATCCTGAAGTTCGCGCTGGCGGCGAGTTGGGCCGACCCGAAGAACGCGGCCGCCGCCGACCACGTGGCGAAGATCCGCAAGCAGAACCCAGAGCGCGTGAAGCTGGTCGAGGAGTTGCTCCAGGACGAGATGAAGGTGACGCCGAAGCCGCCGGAGCCGGCGAAGAAGTGACCGATAGTGGCCGAAGAAGTAAGAGCCGCAGATAACGCAGAAGACGCAGATTAAGACAAGACGAAGGGTTTCCAAAACACTCTTGTCTGCTGTTTTGATCTGCGTTCTTCTGCGTTATCTGCGGCTCTTACTTCTTCGCTCAACCACACGATTCCGCAACTTCCCCTTTCCCTCTTTGCGGCACTCGGTGTATCACGTCGCCGTCACGCTCAGGGGATACACATGCTCCGCTTCGCCGTCGCCGTTGTCGCTATCGTACTCGCGGTTCCGCCCGCGCCGGCCTGCACCTTCTGCGGCGACAACGTCCGCGCGCGGCCCACGCTGCGCATGCAGTACGCGCAGGCGAAAGCTGTTGTATACGGGAAGCTCGCGAACCCGCGGTTCGACCCGAAGACCGACGAAGGGTTCACCGACCTGAACGTCGGCGCGGCGCTCAAAGACGACCCGGCACGCGGCAACCAGAACGTGCTGGTGATCCGCGGCTACCTGCCGGTGATCGGCGACACGCCGGCGGACTACCTCGCGTTCTGCGGGGTCGCGGACGGCAAACTCAGTTACACCGGCGGCGTGCCCGCGACCGCGGCCGTGGTCGAGTATCTGAAAGGTGCCGCGAAACTCGCCGACAACGACGCGACCGCACGCCTCGCGTACTTCTTCAAGCACCTCGGTTCGACGAACGCCGTCGTCGCGGGTGATGCGTTCGTAGAGTTCGCGCGGGCGAGCGACGCCGACATCGCGAAGGCCGCGAAGCACTTCGACCCCGCCGCGCTCCAGAAGCTGATTGCGGACGAGAACACGCCGGGCGAACGGCTCGGCGTGTTCGCCTTCCTGCTCGGCGTCAGCGGCGGCGCGACCGACGCCGCGTTCCTCGAAAAGCTCCTGAAGAGTTCCCCGCCATCAGAGCGCGTGCGAGACTCGTTCGGCGGGTTGCTCGCGGGGTACGTGCTGCTCGACGGCAAGAACGGTTGGGCGCTCGCCGCAGCCACGCTCGCGGACACAAAGCAGTCCTATTCGGTGCGGCTCTCCAGCCTCAACACGGTGCGATTCCTTCAGGCGACGCGCGGCGCCGACTGCAAGCCCGAAGTGCTGAAGTGCTGTGCCGCGCTGCTGCCCGACGGCGACCTCGCGGACCAGGCCGTCGAAGACCTGCGGCGGTGGGGCTGGTGGGACTTGAGCGCGGACGTGTTCGCGCAGTTCGCCAAGCCAACGCACGAGGCACCAATCGTCCGTCGCGGCATCGTTCGCTATGCTCTCAGTTGTCCCAACGACGACGCGAAGAAGTTCGTCGCGGCCGTGAGAGCGACCGATCCGAAGCTCGTCGCCGCCGTCGAAGAGATGCTGAAGCTGTACGAGAAGAGGTGATTTGGCGAGCGGGGGGCGTAAGCCCCCTGATT
>CANLGS010000270.1 GCA_947490035.1 Gemmataceae bacterium | reverse complement strand
GCGCCCCGCGCTGGTGGGTCGAGGCCGACTACCTGCTGTGGTTCAACCGCGACCAGCCGGTGCGGTATCCGCTGCTCACCACCAGCGCGCCGGTCGATGGCGGGGTGCTCGGCGCCGCCAGCACGACCGTACTCGTGGGCAACCGCGACATCGGGTACAACCCGATCAGCGGCGTCCGCATCGCGACCGGCTTCTTCGGCGACGCCGACCGCCGGTTCGGGTTCAACTTCGGCATGTTCGTCACCGAGCGGCGGGGGAAAACCGAGACGTTCGGCGGCGCGCAGAACACCGCCGGCATCCCGCTGCTGGCGCGCCCGTTCATTGATCGGAACACCGGGTTGCAGACCAGTCTCGTGCTGTCCGGTCCCGACTTCGGTCCGTCCGGCGTGGTGGTCGGCACCAACACCCAGACGTTCAGCTTCGAGCCGTCGGCCGTGTGGAACCTGTACCGCAGCGAGCCGGGCGAGCGGCTGGCGTGGTCGCTCGACTTCCTCGCCGGCTACCGCTACCTGGAGGTGAAGGAGCGGCTGGACATCCAGAGCCTGACCATCCTCAACGGCCAGACCCCGCAGTTCGCCGTCGGGCCGTTCGGCGTCGTCACCGTGGCCGGGCTGTTGCCGACGCAGACCACCTTCGCCGGGGTGAACGTGATCTCCCCGAACGCGACCATCTTCATCCGCGACAGCTTCCACACGCGCAACCAGTTCAACGGGGTGTCGTTCGCCCTCCGCGGCGAGGCGCGGTACGGGATGGTGACGGCCAGCGGGTTCGCCAAGATCGCCGTGGGCAACATGCACGAGCGAATCGAGGTGTTCGGCGGCGGCGCGTTCACCGACCCGTCCGGGGCGTCCGGGTCCGGGGCGCAACTGCTCGGCGCGGGGCAGCAGTTCCCGCCGGTCGCCGGGCGCACGACCGGCAGCACCTACGGCGGCCTGCTGGCTACCAACGGCAGCATCGGCACCTTCACCCGCGACCGGTTCTCCTACGTCCCTGAGATCGGCGGCACGGTCGGCATCGCGCTCACCCGCCGGCTGACCGGGTCGGTCGGGTTGAACCTCCTGTACCTGCCCGACGTGGCCCGACCGGGCAGCCAGTTCAACGGCGCGGTGAACAGCGCCGCCGTCCCGTTCAGCCCGAACTACGGCGCCATTGTGCCCGCCAGCCCCCCGGGGCTGTTCCGCCAGGACCAGTACTGGCTCGGCGGCGTCAACGTCGGCCTCCAACTCCGCTACTGATCCCCCGATCGGACGAACGCACGCTCCCGCCCGCGGCGACCAACCGCGGGCGGCTCCGTTTTCAGAAGCAGGGGACGGGGGAATAAGAAAGGTAAAAGGTAAAAGGTAAAAGGTAAAAGGTAAAAGGTAAAAGGTAAAAGGTAAAAGGTAAAAGGTAAAAGCGCAGACAGAAAGACCGAGGTCGGGTCCGAGCAGGCTTCCGTTTCTCTGCTTGCGCTTTTACTTTTTACCTTTTACCTTTTACCTTTCTTATTCCCCGTCCCCTGCCTTAACTCAGGGGCTGACGCCCTCCGCGCGCCAGATACACTAGCGCGATGAACAACGTGTTGAAACTCGGCCTTCCGGCCGGGTCGCTGCAAGAGGCGACCGCCGAGCTGTTCCGCAAGGCCGGGTACAAGATCACCTTCCCCTCGCGCAGTTACTACCCCGCCATCGACGACCCCGAACTGCACTGCACCCTCATCCGGGCGCAGGAGATGGGCCGGTACGTCGCCGACGGCTCGCTCGACTGCGGACTGACCGGTCACGACTGGATCGTCGAAAGCGACGCGCAGGTCACCGAGTTGGCCGAACTCGTCTTCAGCAAGGTGAGCCGGCGGCCGGTGCGCTGGGTGCTCGCGGTGCCCAACGACTCCGACATCCGCGGGCCGAAGGACTTACAGGGCAAGCGCATCGCGACGGAGGTGGTGAACATCACCCGCAAGTGGCTCGCGGGGCACGGCGTGACCGCGAACGTCGAGTTCAGTTGGGGCGCGACCGAGGTAAAGCCGCCCAAGTTCGCCGACGCCATCGTCGAAGTCACCGAGACCGGCAACTCGCTTCGCGCCAACGGGCTGCGCATCGTGTGCGACCTGTTGAGCAGCACGACGCGGTTCGTCGCCAACCCGGTCGCGGCCACCGACCCGTGGAAGCGGCAGAAGATGGACGACCTGATCTTGATGCTGAAGGGCGCGATGGCGGCCGAGGGAAAGGTCGGGCTGCTCATGAACGTCCACCGCGACAACCTGGTGCGGGTGATCGCCCAACTCCCGGCGCTGAAGAACCCGACCGTCTCGCCGCTGGCCGACGCGGAGTGGGTCGCGATCAACACGATCATCGACGAGGACACGGTGCGGCACATCATCCCGCAACTGAAGGCCGCCGGCGCCAGCGGCATCGTCGAGTACCCGCTCACGAAGGTGATTGATTGAAGCGCGGGCGCCTTCCTCCGCGGGGGGAGGCGAATCACGACACCAGCGAGAAGAACAGCTCTTCCAGGTCGTCCTGTTTGTACATCTCGCGCAGCTCGTTGAGCGTGCCGCACACCACGATCTTGCCCTTCGCCATCACCGCGACGCGGTCGCACAGCTTCTCCACCTCGCGCATGATGTGCGTCGAGAAGATGATGGTCTTGCCGCGCCCGCGGAGCCGCTTGATGTTGTCCAGTACCGCGCGCTGCACCAGCACGTCGAGGCCCGCGGTCGGCTCGTCGAAGATCAGCACGGGCGGGTCGTTCACCATCGCCCGCGCGATCGACACCTTCTGCTTCATGCCGGTGCTGAGTTTGCCGCCGCGCACGTCCTTGAACTCGGTCATCTGGAGCGTGGCGAACAGGTCGTCCATGCGCTGCCGCAGTTCGTCCGGCGGAACCTGGTGCAGCCGGCCGTAGTATTCGACCAGCTCCCACGCGGTCATGCGGTCGTACACGCCGGTGTTCGCGGACAGGAAGCCGACGTGCCGGCGTACCTCGCCGGGTTGTGTGACCACGTCGTACCCGGCGACGGTCGCGGTGCCGTCCGACGGCTTGAGGACGGTGCAGAGCATCCGCAGGGTGGTGGTCTTCCCGGCCCCGTTGGGGCCGAGCAGCCCGAACACCTCGCCGGGGTGAACGCTGAACCGCACCGCGTCCACGGCCGCGACGCGCTCGCCGCCGGTGCCGCGGAACCACTTCGACAGGTCGCGTACTTCGATCATGGGTATTGTCGGGGCTGTTGGTGAACCGCGACCGTGAGGGGGCGGGTTGGCGAGCGGCTCCAAACACCCGCTCCCTCACGGTCGCGGTTCACCGGGTCGCGCGCTCACGCCGGGCGCGGAGCGGCTTGTTCGGCCGCCCAGCGCGCGTAGTTCGCCCAGCTCGCGTCGTCGAGGACGAACTCCGGGTACGCCTGGCCGTGGACGCGCAACAGCGCCTTGCGGCGGCCGGGGCTGTGTTCCTGCTTCGCGCGATGCAAACTGAAGTCGTCCGGCCCAGCGACCCACACGGCGTTGCCGTTGTTCGCCACGAAGAACACCGTGCTGCCGAGCAGTTTCGCCCGCCAGTGCGGTTCGGTCGGCAGGTCCAGCGCGAGCGGGTCCGTGTGCGGGTCGGCCGTCAGGATGTCGTACACCAGTTCATCGAACCAGGCGATGTGTGCCGGCTCGGGCCGTTCGGCGAACAGCTTGCGCAGGGCGGCGTAGAGCTTCAGCCGGCCGAGCGCGAAGTACAGCATGAGCAGCCCGACGAAGACGCCGCCGGCCTGGATCGGCCCGCCCTTTTGGAATTGCTCGAACTGGATCCAGAAGTTGTACCCGGCGAACGCGAACAGCACGAGCGCGTCGAGGATCATGCACTCGGCCGACGGCGCCACCCACTTGACCAGCCCGACGATCAGTTCGCCGACGATGAGGATGGCGTAGGGGACGAGCATCTGCGGCGGCGCGCCCCGCGAGTGGTAGTAGTACGCGAGGGCGAACATGACGAGCGCGAAGACGACGTTCTCGCGCCCGCTCTTGCGCACGCCGCGGCGCAGGTCGCGGTACGCGGCCACGTTCTGGAGCCGCAGCCGCATGTTGGCTTCGTCGGACATTCACGTCTCAGTGCGGGCGCGTCGGAACCCGGAACGGGTTCATTGTGCCGACTCAGTTCAATACCGGCAACGACGCGTGCGGAACTTGAACACCGCTCCCTTGCGGTCGCGGCTCGTTCGGCACAACCGGTGCTTCGTCAATGAGTTGGTAGAAGACGTTCCGCTGGCGCGGTTCCCACCCGGCTTCGCGGATGCTGCGCTTGATCTCTTCGAGCGTCAGGTAATGCACCGTCCCCGCGGACGCGACCACGTTCTCCTCGATCATCAGTGAACCCATGTCGTTCGCGCCGAAGAAGAGCGCGACCTGCCCGATCTTCCCGCCCTGTGTCACCCACGACGACTGGATGTTCGGGATGTTGTCGAGGAACAGTCGCGCGATCGCCTGCGTGCGGAGGTACTCGAACGCGCCCGCTTCGGGTGCGTCGCTCATCTTGTGGCCCGGCTGCATCGTCCAGCAGATGAACGCGGTGAACCCGCCGGTTTCGTCCTGAAGGTCGCGGAGGCGCGTCAGGTGTTCGACGCGCTCGGCGTCAGTCTCGATGTGGCCGAACATCATCGTGCAGGTGCCCTTCCCGCCGAGCTTGTGCCACACGCGACACACTTCCAGCCACTCGTCGGAGAGCGCCTTCCCCTTCGTGAGTTCCTTACGGACGCGATCGACGAGAATCTCACCGCCGCCGCCGGGGAGCGAGCCGAGACCCGCGTCCTTCAACCGCTTCAGCACGGTTTCGAGCGGCAGCTTGTTCAGCTTGTGGAAGTGCCAGATTTCCGGCGGGCTGAACGCGTGCAGGTTCACGCCGGGGAACCGCGCCTTCAGGTCGCGGAGCAACTCTTCGTACCATTCGAGCTTCAACGACGGGTGCATCCCGCCCTGCATGAGAATCTGGTCGCCGCCGAGCGCGATGGTTTCTTCGACCTTCTGGTAGAGTTCTTCGCGCGAGAGAACGTAGGCGTCGGAATCGGCCGACTTGCGGTAGAACGCGCAGAAGTCGCACACCGCGGCGCACACGTTGGTGTAGTTCACGTTGCGGTCGATGTTGAACGTGCGGTACGGCTCCGGGTGCAGCCGCATTGTGACCGCGTGCGCGGCGCGCCCGAGCTTGTGCAGGTCGCGGCACGCGAACAGCGCGAGGCACTCGTCGGGCGTGATGCGCGTGCCTTCGGCGGCTTTCGCGAGGATGGTGTCGATGGTGTTCATGATTCGCCTCCGCCTTGCTGTGTCTTTGCTCTTGTGGCACAGGCTTCCAGCCTGTGTGCCTTTCAGCGAAGACACAGGCTGGAAGCCTGTGCCACAAGAGCATGCAGCAAACCTGATTCGGTCGCCAGTTCGCGATATCGCTTCATACCGGCGAGTTCCGCGGCACCAAGATCGTAGCGAATCACGTTGCTCATGTACCGGCGGCAAAACCCCGCATCCAGGCCGAGCCGCGGCGCCTCGCGTGCCGCGATTTCGCCCGCGTGCGCGAGGCCGTACTCCTTCGCCTGGTGGAAGGCCGCTTCCGCGTCGCCTAACTCCACGCCGGCGCGCACGGCCCACACCGCGAACACCATCGGCAGGCCGGTCCACGCGGTCCACTCTTCGCCGAGGTCGTAGGCGAACCGGTAACCCGGCAGGCACGCCCGCATCGCGCGGTCGCCGATGAGCAGCACCGCGTCGGTGTCGAGCGATTCGGCGGGGCTGTCGATGGGCAGTTGCCGGAACGCGGGCCGGACGCCGTAGCGCTTTTCGAGGATGATGCGAGTGAGCGCGGCGCTCGTGCGTGAGCCTTCGTCGAGCGCGACCGTGCGAATTTCGGTCCAGGGGACTTTGCTGAACAGCGTGACGCTCAGCACCGGACCGCGCGAGCCGATCGCGATGTTCGGCACGAAGCTGTAGTTGCCGCCGCGGAAGAACTCCACGACGGGGATCAGCCCGACATCGAGTTCGCCGGCCGCGAGCTGGTCCGCGAGGCGGCTCGGGAGGTCGAGCGAAAGCTCCATGTTAGGCGCGAAGTCAGTGAGCCGTTCGACGAGCGGCTTGGTGTTCAGGTAGTTGACCGCGCCGACGCGGAGTGTGGTAGACATCGGCCCTCGCGTTTCCGGCGGCGTTCGCAGCAGTCGTTATAAGAACCGCGAAGGGGCTGGGAAATGCAACCGGACAGGAGGCAAAGACGAAGAGCCGCAGATGACGCAGAGGGACGCAGATTACAGACCAAAAGAGGAGTGTTTTGAAGAACTCTTTCTCTTGGTCTGTAATCTGCGTCCCTCTGCGTC
>CANLGS010000269.1 GCA_947490035.1 Gemmataceae bacterium | reverse complement strand
TGCGACCGCGGGGTGGCCAACCGGACCATCAGCGCCGACCACCGCGCCGCCTCGACGGCCCACCTCAACAACCTGTGCAAGTACTGCGGGGCGCTCCCGGTCGCCCAGTTGAAGAAGACGCACATCCGCACGTGGGTGGAGTCGCACACGGGGTGGAAGTCGCCGGCCACCGAGCGGTCGGTGCTGGCCATCGTGATCGCGGCGTTCAACTACTGCCAGGACAACCACGACGTCCCCAGCCCGCTCAAGGGGCTCAAGAAGCCCTCCTCCAAGCCCCGACTGCACTCACTCTCGAAGGTGGACGAGGAAGCGCTGTTGACGGCGGCCGACCCGCCGTTCCGGGACTTCCTGTTCGCCGCGATCCGCACCGGGCTGCGGCCGTTCTGCGAGCTGGCGCGGCTGAAGGCCGAGGACGTGGAGGAGTCGCCGCGAGGGATGCTGTGGCGGGTGTACGCGTCGAAGACCGACAAGACCCGCAAGATCCCGGTTCGACCGGAGGTGGCCGAGCTGACCCGGCGGTTGTTGGAGACCGCCCCGAAGGGATCGAGTAAGCCGGTGTTCCGGACGGTCAAGGGCAAGGCGTGGAGCAAGGTCAACGGGGTGCTGAAGTTCTGCGCGCTGCGGAAGAAGCTGGGGTGGGACAAGGACCCGGCGCGGAAGAGGTACTCGTGCTACTCGTGCCGGCACACGTTCGCCCACCGGATGCTCAGCGGGTACTGGAACGGAGGCGCGGGCTGTTCGGTGGAGACGCTGGCGGAGTTGATCGGGGACACGCCGAAGGTGGCGTTCGATCACTACGGGCGGGAGTGGGGGCAGCACTACCGGGAGCCCCTGTGGAACGCCATCGGAGTGAAGGCGCCGGTCGGGAACGCCTGATAGCGGCGTCGGTGCCGTTCCCGTCGATCGCTTCGGTCCCGCCCCGGATCATCGACGTCAACAAACCAGGGTACCGTTGGGTGGCCAAAGTCGTGCTCGGTCCGACCGTTCTCGGGGCGGCGTAACCGCTCATTCTTGACCTTCGACGCGGGCACGTGACCTTCTGGCCTTCGCGAGAACCTCGTGCTCCTCGAGCAGCCGCTTGCTCGACGGGCAACCGGGGGCTTTCAGCTTGACCGGGGGCGCCAGGGACGCGTCGGCGGAATGGAAGTGGAACGGGCCGACCGCGAGTCGGGCGATGTCGGCGCCGCTGCCGCCGCTGCCGCCCTTGAGCCGCATCTGCTCGTGCAAGGTCGCGAGCGACGCGGGGGAGTTGTTCAGGCCGTCGAAGTGCGTGGCGCTGTTGCCCACCGGTTTGTGCTCGAGGTCCTTGGGGTGCTGCGTGGCAAGGACCAGCCCGAGGCCGTACTTGCGGGCCCGGGCGCCGAGCCGGGGCGTACTCTCCTTGCACTCGGTCGCCTTCTGCGCCGGCACAACTCCTTCGCCTCGTCCACGACCAGAAGCCCGCGGAGCGCCCGGCTCGGCGGGTTGGGGTGCTTCTTGATCCACGAGAACAGGATCATCGCCAACGGGTTCAGGAACGTACGCTGCGTGCCGAGCGTCGGCAGCCCGACGACGCCGACGACGGAGACGCGTCTTCGACCGCGGTCGGTCGTCGCCGAACAGTACTGCCGGGTCGAGCGCCGACTGCAACGAGCATTCGTCGCAGCGCACGAAGAGGTCGGCGGCTCCGTACCGGTCCGGCTAAACGGTCAGTACCGCCTTCGCCCGTGAGCGAACGAGGGCCTCGATGACCTCGTGGACCGGTCGGGTAGCGTCCGCCTCGCAGACGGCAACGCGCTCACCGTCGGGCCGCGTGGTGCCCCGGGCCCGCGGGCTATTCATCGTTACCAGGGGCGCCGACGAGAAGACGCATCGCACGGTCCCGGTCGGGAGATCGTCGAGGACGTGCATGGGCGTGTCCGCTGTGCGGATGAGCCGGGTTTTTAAGTCCGAATGGTTCGATCTGACGGGCGCCACGACGAAACATATGGAGCTGAGCGGCACTTTGGAACAACCTTCTGGTTTGCAATGGTCGAGCGACGTGGTGTGAAGCACTCGCGCGACGACGGGGCGCGTTCGCGGAATCGATCCGCGCCGCTCGCGCGAAGGTGGGTTCCTGGTTCGAAGAACCGAATGCTCGCGACGTGCGCGGTTCGGACGCAATGACTCCAAGAAGAGTGGGCTGTCGGGGCGTTCAATCCGGTCGCCCGAGCGTGACAGTGATACCGGGGAACCGGTCCCGGCGAACCGGCGGGCGTCGGGTGCGGACCGGTTCGACCGGCACCCGCATCAGTTCCTTGAGTCGCTCGACCTCCCGCGCCGGGATCCGGATCCGCCCCTGCCCCTTGGCCCCGGTCTGGAAGAACTCTACCGTCACCGATTGGCCGCGGAGGACGAACAGTCCCCGCCGCGACTGGCCGAGCCAGTCGTAGAGGGTGGTCGTCGTGACCCCCAGCCGGCTCGCCGCCTGCGTGGGGGTCAGTATCTCCTCGTCCGCTCTCACTGCCGCGCCCGTCCGCCACACCGCACCGCGCACGGCTGGTGGCGTGCGGATTGTCCCCGCCCGGCGGTCGCACACCGGTCCCGTCACGCGACCTCGCAAAATGCCGCCGCGGAGGGGAACAAGTGCCCGCGGCGAGAAAAATGGAGAAAAATCCCGCGCCGAACCACAAGCGATCGAATCACTTGCGCCGAGTGGTATCCAGGATGTGTGATTCCCGCCCTTTACACAGCAGGGGAAACGGGTTTCAGTTGCCGCCTCGAATCACCCCAAGCGGAGGACGACGATGGCGACGGCGACGACTCAACCCCCGGCGGGAGCGGGGGGCACGATCCCGAAATGGGCCGAGTACGAGTGGCAGACGGCGTACCTGCGCGTGAAGGGGACGGCGGCCGCGCTGCGGCTGTGGGACCGGGTGCTGACCGCGGACGATCGGCAGCGGCTCGGCGGTGACCTGGAGGCGGCGTACGCCCGGCACCACGGCGCGGTCGGGATGTGGAGGCACCTGCGCGGGGTGTCGCTGCCCCGGGCCGTGGTGGACGTGGGCGTCCGGACCGGCTTTCTCGACGCCGACAGCGGGCGAGTGCTCCTGCGGGTGATCGGCGAGGAACCGGACGACCCGCAGGAGGCGCTCGAGATGGCCGTGGCCGGCGGCGCGCTGGTGCTGGTCGCGTCGCCGCGACAGGCGTTCTGGGACGGTGAGGAGATCGCGGCCGACTGGGAGCGATACGGCAAGCCGTGGGCGCTGCTGGACGAGTTGGCCCGGGCCGCCAAGGCCGGAGAGGCGGTGGACGCGCTGGCGCTGCGCGAGCGCGGCGGGCGGGACACGGACTTCCTGAAGAAGCGGAAGTGCGCGCTGGTGAACGCGGACGGGTTCCCGGTCTCGCTGGCCGACCTGGTCGTGCCCGTCGGGCGCGGCACCTACCGGCTGGACCTGCCGCCGGCCCGCATTCGGGTGTTCGAGCGCGGGGCCGGCGACGCGCTCCGGGAGTGGACGCCGTGAGCGGGGCGCGGCGATAAACGATGACTAAATAACTAGTGTTCATGTGTCATAATATAGTGATAATGTAGTGAATAGTGGAGACGTGTGTTAGCTCAACCGCACGGTATCTGTTGTCAGCTCACTCGGGTGCCGGCGCGTGGTGTCGCGGCGGGGTGTACTCGCGACACCCTCGACCGGACCGCCGATATTACAACTAAATATCGAATGTATTTGCGTCATAATATAGTGAGTGCGACCAGATAGCTATCGCGAACCCTTGGGGTTTCACGACCCCAACTCACAAGGAGGCATAGCTCACGAAGCTGAGGGGATTGCTACCGGCGATGGCCCACAACCATCGACGGTCCTCCTGTCACCGGAGTGTCTGGCACCTGGCCGGCGACAACGTCGGGAGCCCAGGAACAGCGATCAGATGCGGAACAGCACCGCGTCGGGGCGCGGCCGGAAGGGGGAGCGGGTCAGCGAAAGCAAACGGCATGGGATCGTCAGTCATAACCCCGCAGTGCTGTTGACGCGGGGACGTCCTCGGACGTGCGGGTGCGTGGGGCCTCCTCATAGGGCCGTCCACGGTGGCCATCAAACCCGTCGGTCTTGCGAGCCGGACCCGTCTCTCTCGCGTGGAATCCCCTCGGAACTGGGACAGGCTTCTCATCCCTCGGCCATCCGGCCGAGACGCCGAACGGCCCGAAGTGCAGAGGGCCGATGGGCGCATGGTGTGAAGCCGAAGATCGTGGACCAAGCCAACGCCCGGAGTAACGTCCGGGATACGGGGGAAGTTCCCGGCCACCGCGAGGTGGAGCCGAATTCCACAACTGCCGAAGAGGTGAAGGTGAGATGCCCACGCGACACACTACGACCGACCGGGGCGGGTTGACGGCGGGGAAACCCGCCGACGCAAACCGGCCGTTCACCGCGACCGACTGGGGCCACGTCCAATGGCGTCAGGTCGAGCGGGACGTGCGCCGCCTCCAGCACCGCATCTTCATGGCCAAGGTCCGGGGGGACGTTCGCGGGGTGCAATCCCTGCAACGCCTCCTGGCGTCGTCGTGGTCCGCCAAACTGCTGGCCGTCCGCAAGGTCGCCCAGGAGAACGGCGGGCGCAAAACGCCCGGCATTGACGGAGTCGTGAGTACCTCCGACAAGCACCGGGCGAGGTTGCTGAAGGATGGTCTGAGCCTGACGGGGTATCGACCGTCGCCGGTTCGTCGGGTCTTCATCCCGAAGGCCAACGGCACGATGCGACCCCTGGGCATTCCAACTTTGAAGGACCGGGCCATGCAGTGCCTGGTGAAGCTCGCGCTGGAGCCCGAGTGGGAGGCGGTGTTCGAGCCGCACTCGTACGGGTTCCGGCCGGGCCGCGCGGTTCAGGACGCGGCGGTCGCGGTGAAGCACGGTCTGGGAGCCGAAGGTGCCGGTCGAAAGAACCAGAGGCCGCGTTGCCGCTGGGTACTCGACGCCGACATCAAGAGCTTCTTCGACGAGATCAGCCACGACGCCATCCTGTCTCACGTGCCGGTCTTTCGCGAGGTGATTGCGGGCTGGCTGAAAGCAGGCGTGTTCACGGGTGAAGTGTTCGACCCCACGGACACGGGAACGCCGCAAGGCGGGGTCATCTCGCCGCTGCTGGCCAACATCGCCTTGCACGGGTTGGAAGACCTGTTCCACGAATGGTCGATGACCGGCCGCAGCCGCGACCGGATGGAGGTGGTCGAGGCGTTCTCGGCCCCGCCGTCGGGTTACCGGAAGTGCCGGCCGGAGAACGCGCGGGTCAGTCTGCGGGGTCCGCAACGGCCCCGCAAGACGAACCGCCGCGAGCCGCCGAAGGTGTACGGGCCGTACCCCGATGGGAGTTGGAGGACTCTCCGTCTGGTGCCGAACGAATCGCGGACGAGGACCAGTCCGGGCCTCCGCCGCGATCCGGGCCTGCGCGACCTGCGGCTGATTCGCTACGCCGACGACTTCGTGGTGCTGGCCCGGTCGAGGCGACAGCTCGAACGGGTCGTCCTCCCCAAGCTGCGGGAGTTCTTGGCAGCGAGGGGACTTCGGCTGAGTGACGAGAAGACGAAGATCGTTCGTGACACGGAGGGGTTCGACTTCGTCGGCCGGCAGTTCAAACGCCTGAGCCCGACGAAGTTCCTGGTGCGCCCACGCCGCCGGTCGGTGCGAGCGCACCGGGATGCGCTACTCGCCTTGTTCCGCAACCGTGCCATCCCGGTCGGTCATCAGATTCAGAGAGCCAACGCGATCATCCGCGGCTTCTGCAATCACTTCCGAACCGACCACAGTGGCCGCACGTTCCAGCGTCTGACGTACTGGGCGTTGCGGTCGTTCTGTAAATGGATGGCACGGCGGGGCGGACGGGTGACGGCGGGTCAAGCCTACCACCGGCTCACGCGGGTCAACGGCCACCGGTTCAGCATGCCCACGGCGTACACCCCGCAGGGCAGGCTGGTCACGCTGTTGGCTCACACGCGGTTCCACCGGGTCCGGCACCAGCAGGTCAAGGGGACGAACAGTCCGCTCGACCCGCGGCTGACGGATTACTGGGAAGAGCGGCGGGAACGATCCCTTCTTCGCCGTCTGATGGCCGACGGCAACCGCCGCCGAAGGTACTTGCTGCGTCGTCAACAGAACCGGTGCGCGATCACCGGTCTGCCGATCGCGGACGTATCGGAGGTGGAGATCCACCACATCATTCCCACCCATGTCGGTGGCAACGACGACTGGAGTAACCTGTGCCTGGTGTTCCCGTGGGCGCACACCGCGCTGCACGCTCGCCACCAGGGCGACTACTCCCGCGCCTCGCTGAACGATGTGCCGTTCAGCGGCATCTGAGGTCGA
>CANLGS010000268.1 GCA_947490035.1 Gemmataceae bacterium | reverse complement strand
TACTTCGCGCGGCCAGAGGTAAGACGACTCGTTCTTGACGAGCCGGAAGCGTAAGCGACGGATAACGCTGTCCGTCGCTTACGCTTCCGGCTCGTCAAGAACGTCTCAATCGTGGCCGCGAGAAGTATAACAGGGGGCTTACGCCCCCCGCTCGCCTTCAGTCGGCGCGCGCGAAGAACTTCTCTTTCACCTGCGGGTTCACGACCCACTCCGCCGGCCACTCGCCCGCCAGTAACTTCACGATCGCGTGCGCCGGCAGCCGGGCCATGTCCTGACGCGACTGCTGATCGACTCCCGCCGTGTGCGCTGTCAGGATGATGTTGTCGAGCGTGAACAGCGGGTTGGCGCCCGGCGGCTCGGCCTCGAACACGTCCAGCCCGGCCGCCGCGATCTTGTTGGCGACCAGCGCGTCGTACAAGTCCTTCTCGTGGACGATCCCGCCGCGCGCGGTGTTCAGCACGAACGCTGTCGGCTTCATCAGCGCCAGCGTGTCCTTGTTGATGAGGTTCTTCGTGAGCGGCGTCTTCGGGACGTGCAGCGTGACGATGTCCGACCGCGAGAGCAGTTCTTCGAGCGGCACGAGGGTGACGTTGTGCGCCTTCATGAACTCGTGATCCGGCGCGATCTCCGTGGCGATCACGTTCAGGTCGAAAGGAATCGCGCGCTTCGCAACGGCCTTCCCGATTCGCCCCATGCCGACGATGCCGAGCGTCTTGCCGCGAAGGTTGCCGACCGCCCGGCGCGGCCACATCCCGGCGCGAATCTCGGTGTCCTGTTCGCGCAACTTGCGCGTGAGCGCGAGCATCAGCATGAAGGCGTGTTCGGCGACCGCGTCCTGGTTCGTGCCCGGTGCGAAGCACACCGCGACGCCGTGATCGGTCGCGGCTTGTAGGTCCACCGCGTCGTAACCGACGCCCGCCCGTGCTATCACTTTCAGCCCTGCGGCGGCGGCTTTCGCGATGACTTCGCGCGTGTACGGCTCGCTGCCCGCGAGGGTCGCGAGGCACCCCGGTAACTGCGCGAGCAGTTCCGCCACGCTCATCTGCTGTTCGGTTAAGAAGTTGTCCCGAGGTGGGTATTCAATAGTATAGCCCGCTCCCCTGAGGATCGGCCCGTAGGTGAACTCGATCTCGCGAAGCGGGGCCGGGGCGACCAGAACGCGACGACTCATGGCGGCAATCCGAAGACGTGGAGAAGGTTCGCGATCAGGATACGGATTCGTGTCCGAGTTGTGAATGACGCGCGAGCAACGAACCCGCGACTAGGACGCGGTGTCCGTCCCGCCAAGTGACTCGGGCGCGAATTCGAAGGTCGCGTGAGGGCCGGGGGACAGAAGTAAGGGCTGGGGCGCGTGTGACGCGCGCCGCACTTGGGGAATCGAGGCCATGTTGCTTGACGCATGACACAACCCGGCTGATGATACCTTTAGAAGGTGCGGATGTCCCGCACCGCACATCAGCCGGCATGGTACGGTCGTCGATCGACCCCGGAGGAAGGCCCACGACAACGGTGCAATTTACACCTGTTGGCACGCGGCACCCTGCCCCCTCCGGAGGCATCCCCCATGCCCTGAAGGAGGTCACTTGAACACCGCCACGTTGAGCACGGTGAGATTGGTGTCCGCTCCGCAACACGCCCCCATCAGCAGTGCCCTACACCGGGCCTGCGTCGCGGCGAAAATCGTCGCCGACAACAAGGGGCGCGACATCCTGGTGCTGGACATGCGTCCGTGCACCCCTCTGTTCGATTTCTTAATAATCGCCACCGGCACCAGCCGCCGCCAGATTCACACCCTGGCCGAGGAGACGGACGCCGCACTCCGCGCCGAGGGGGACACCCGCATCGGCATCGAGGGGTACGAGGCGAGTAAGTGGATCGTGCAGGACTACGGCGACGTCATGATCCACGTGTTCGACTCGGACACCCGCGATTACTACAAGCTCGAAGAGCTGTGGGCGGACGCGCCGAAGGTGGATTGGGAGAACGAGGACGAATAACAGTCTTCTGGACCCACACAGAAGACGTTTAGCGTCGGACCCGCAGGGGCCGCGCCTAGAACGAACCTGTCGATCAGCCTGCGCCACTGTTTGGGGCGTGAGTTGATCGACAGTCGCATTTTGTAGGACAGGCCGCTGGCCCGTCTAACCAATGACAGGCCAGCGGCCTGTCCTACAACACACTCATGAACCTCTTAACCCAACTCCGTTCGCTGTTCGAGCCAGCGCTGACGGCGCTCGCTTCAGACAAGGCGAAAGTGCCCGACTACCTGGGCGCGATCAAGCCTTCGTCGAACGCCGACCACGGCGACTATCAGGCGAACATGGCGATGGCGATGGCGAACCGCGCCGCGGGCCAGAAGCCGCCGGACGTGGCGAAGGCAATCATCGCCGCGCTCCCGGCGAACGACATGCTGGAAGCGCCGACGGTCGCGGGTCCGGGGTTCATCAACCTGCGCCTGAAGTCCGAGTTCCTGGCGAAGGCGATTCAGCGCATCGCCACCGACCCGAAACTCGGCGTCGAACCGGCAGCGAAGCCCAAAACCTTCGTGATCGACCTGAGTGGCCCGAACGTGGCGAAGCCGCTGCACGTGGGCCACCTGCGCAGCACGATCATCGGCGACGCGCTGGTCCGCATCCTGCGGTTCCTGGGTCACACCGTCGTCGGCGACAACCACCTCGGCGACTGGGGGCTACAGTTCGGCATCCTCATTTACGGCTACAAGAATCACTGCGACGCCGCGGCGTTCGCGGCCGACCCGGTGCGCGAACTCGCGCGCCTGTACGTCACGATCAAGAAACAGTTCAAGAAGGATGACGACGAGGAAGAAGGGCCGACCGACGATCCGCTGAAGAAGGCGTGTCAGGAGGAAACCGCGAAGCTCCACGCCGGCGACGCGGAGAACGTCGCGCTGTGGAAGACGTTCATGCCGGCGTGCCTGGAGATGCTGCGCCCGATCTACGAGCGACTGGACGTGAAGATCGACCACGCGCTCGGCGAGAGTTTCTACAACCCGATGCTGCCGGGCATTGTTGAGGACATGCTCGCGAACAAGATCGCGTTCGAGAGTAAGGGCGCGGTCGTGATTCCCAACGCGAAGGGCAACATCCCGCAAACGGAAGAGGAACAAGGCAAGGAAGACCCGCCCGCGATCATCCGCAAGCGCGACGGGGCGTTCACGTACACGACCACCGACCTCGCGACGATCAAGCACCGCGCCGAGACGTGGAAGCCGGACGCGATGCTCTACGTAGTCGGCGCGCCGCAGGCGCTCCACTTCAAGACGATCTTTGCCCAGGCGAAGCGCTGGGGTTACGACAGCGTCGAGTTCCAGCACATTCAGTTCGGCTCGATGCTGAACACGGAGCGGAAGAAGATATCCACCAGCGGCGACAACGCGCCCGAACTGGAACTGTTACTCAACGACGCGGCGAGTCACGGTCTGAAGCGCTACCACGAGAGCGTCGCCGACCGCCGCGGGCACGGGCACGAGGTTCCCGATTTGGAGGCGGCGGAGGTCTCGCGCATCGCCGAGACGATCGGCGTCGGCGCGGTGAAGTACGCGGACCTGAGCCAGAACCGCACCACCGATTACGTGTTCGACCTCGACAAGATGACCGCGACCACCGGCAACACCGCTACCTACGTGCAGTACGCTTACGCGCGCACCGCCGGCATCCTGCGCGACAGCGGGGTCGATGTGGCGGAGCTGCGATCGTCACCGCCCGTAGTGTCGCTCGCGGAACCGCAAGAGCGCGCACTCGCGCTCCAGTTGTTGCGTTTCCCGGAGGCGGTGGAAGCGGCGACGGCCGACTACTCGCCGCACCTCATCACGGCGTACCTGTGGGACACCGCGAAGGCGTTCAGCGTCTTCTACGACAAGTGCCACGTGCTGAAGGCCGCGACGCCCGAGTTGAAGGACAGCCGGCTGCTGCTGGTCGATCTGGTCGGGCGCGTCATCAAGCAGGCTCTGGATTTGCTCGGCATCGAAACTGTTGAGCGCATGTGAACCGCGTCGAAAGTCGTAAGGTCGAAGGTCGTAAAGTCTACAATGGCTGCGACTGACTTTATGACTTTCGACCTTACGACTTTGGACTGGAAAGAAATGTTCGTTGATCGCGTTGAGTTATTCGTGAAGGGCGGGGACGGCGGCCGCGGGGCCGCGTCGTTCCGGCGCGAGAAGTACATCCCGATGGGCGGGCCGGACGGCGGCGACGGCGGCAACGGCGGCAGCGTCATCGTGCGCGCCGACCCGAACGCCGACAACCTCGCCGGCCTCACCATGAAGAAGCACTGGAAGGCCAGGAACGGCGAGAACGGCGGCGGCTCCAAGTGTACCGGCAAGAACGCCATCGACATCGTGCTGCTCGTGCCGCCGGGCACGGTGATCCGCGACCGCGCTCGCGGGCACGTCCTCAAGGACTTGGTGCAACCGGGCGACGAATGTATCGTCGCGAAGGGCGGTCGCGGCGGTCGCGGGAACGTCCACTTCAAGACTTCGACCAACCGCGCGCCGCGCGAGTTCGAGCCGGGCGACGAGGGCGAAGAGCGCCACATCTCGCTCGAACTGAAGGTGATCGCGGACGCCGGCTTGATCGGGTTTCCCAACGCGGGCAAGTCCACGCTGCTGTCGCGCGTGTCGCGCGCCACGCCGGAAATCGCGTCGTACCCGTTCACGACCAAGTCCCCGAATCTCGGCATCGTGTCCGTCGGCGGCGGCGACGGCGGGTTCGTACTCGCGGACCTGCCCGGACTCATCGAAGGCGCCGCGCAAGGCGTCGGGTTGGGGCACGAGTTCTTGCGACACGTTGAACGCACGCGCGTGCTGATTCACCTGGTCGAACCGTTCCCGTCGGACGACGCCGACCCGGTTCACAACTACCACGCGATCCGCAAGGAACTGCACGACTACGCGGTGCCGCTCGACGGCAAGCCGGAAGTGGTGTGCGTGAGCAAGGCCGAACTGACCGGCGCCGAAGAGGTGCGCGACAAGCTCGCCGCCGACCTCGGCCGCGAAGTGCTGCTCATCTCCGCCGTCACCGGGCAGGGGCTTCAGTTGGTCGTCGGTCGCGTCACGCAGATGATCGCCGACCTCAAGCGCGAAGAGGCCGCAGCCGCGGCGCGCAAGAAGCCGATGCAGTACCCGACGGAAGCCGCGATCCGCACCGAAGACTTCCAAATCTCACCGGTGGCGAGCATCACGCCGCCCGCGGGTGGAGACACCCCGTGACGCCCGACGTGGTCGTGGACATCGGCAACACGCGCATGAAGTGGGGCCGGTGCGCGGGCGAGAGCGTCGCGGAGATGGTGTCGCTCGCCGGCGACCGCCCCGGCGAGTGGAGTTCGCAAGTCGCGGAATGGAACCTCGAACGCGGCCTCACCTGGGCCGCGGCGAGCGTTCAACCTGAGTGGCAGCAGCAGTTCACGCAATGGGCCGAAGCCCGCGGCGACCGCGTGTTCGCGATCACGCACGAACACGTCCCGGTTCCCACCGATGTCACCGAACGCGACAAACTCGGCATCGACCGGTTGCTGAACGCGCTGGCCGCGATGGTCCGCGTCCCGGCCGGTTCGCCGGTCATAGTCCTCGGCGTCGGGTCCGCGATGACCGTCGATTACATCGACGCGACCGGCGTCTTTCGCGGCGGCGCAATCCTGCCGGGACCGTGGATGATGGCGCACGCGCTGCACGAGTACACGGCGAAACTGCCGCTCGTCGAACCGCGCCCGTTCGACCCGGACCGCACCATCGGCCGGAACACGCGCGAGGCGATCGAAACCGGCATCCAGGCCGCGATCTTCGGCGCCGCCGATACGCTCGTGTGGAACATGTCGCAACTCGCCGACCAGAAGCCGACTCTATTCGTCACCGGCGGCGGCACGGACTTCGTTCGCGGAATCGCGTTCGTCGCGGACCTCGAAAAGATCGAATACGACCCCTTGCTCACGCTCGACGGCGTGCGCCTCGCGGCGGAGACACAGCCGTGAGTGACACCGCAGTGTCACTGCTAACCGCACCCGGCACCGGCGCGATTGCCACGGTGGAAGTGCGCGGCCCGCGCGCGTGGGAACTGGCGCGACACCTCTTCAAACCTGCCGGGAAGCCACTGCCGGAATCGCCGGAATTACACCGCTTCTGGTTCGGCACACTCGGCAGCGACGAAGTGATTCTCTCGGTTACGTCGCACGACACAATCGAGGTCCACTGCCACGGCGGTCGCCGCGTCGTGCGCTGGGTGATGGATCAATTCTTGGCGAGCGGGGGGCGTCAGCCCTCCGAGTGCGTGGCAACTCAATTGAGTTGTGATTCACTCGGAGGGCTTACGC